>CAKOKV010000178.1 GCA_934095805.1 uncultured Bacilli bacterium
ATCACCACTTAGTCCGCACTTCAATCCTTATAATATAGGCATACTAGAGGTTTTCCCAAACAAACATAAATCACTTTTATTCGCTTTTGCAAATTATTTTTCAATTTCTATCCCAATAATTCACTCACGACATGTGTGTTCGTGTTCTTCGATTTGATATAAGGATTCGGATATATGCCATTACATCTTTTCCTTAAATCTAAAATTATATATCCACCCCAATCTGGGCGAAAGAAGCAAAATATATAAAGTATCATTTTTACACAATTGATGGATTTTTAGCCCCATCTTCTAGTGGTATGTTTGACTAGCATAATGCTCCATACATCTACATTATATCATATTCATTGAATTTTGTAAAATGAGTGTCTTTTTTAATTGATTTGACTTTTTAAAAAAATGTGGTATTATATTTTGACTTTAAATAAATTTATTCATATAAGGGGTTGAAAATATGAAAAAAAGAGATTTGTTTTTGAATGATTATTATTTTCCTGAGTATATATCTGATGAAGAGTTTATTGAATTATTTAAAAGATATAAAAATGGTGATATTGAGGCTAAAGATATTATTGTGAGATATAATATTAAATTTGTTATTTATTATGTTAATAAAAAATATTTTAATTTAGAGTTTGATAAGAATGATTTAGTTCAAGTTGGAAATATTGGTTTATTAAATGCTATTGAAACATTTGATATCAATCGTGGTATTAAGTTTTCTACATATCTTTCTAAATGTATTGATAATGAAATATTAGGCTTTTTGAGATTAGAAGAAAATCATTTTTGTGTTGATAGCTTTGATAAAATTATTTGTGCTGATAGTGATTTTAAACTAGGTGAAATTATTTTTGATGGTTTTGATTTGGAAGAAAGTTTTATTAATTTTGAACTTAGAGATGCTATATTATCTGAGATTGAAAAGTTACCTGATGATGATAAAAAAATATTAACAATGTATTTTGGGTTTTTTGATAGTGAAAGATATACACAACTTGAAATTGCTAATATTTTTTCAATGACACATACTTATTTATCTAGAAAAATATCTAAATTGGTAAGTGATTTGGGAGTTAGATTGAGTCAAAAGGGTTATATTGATATTAGCAATAAAAAAGTGAATTTATCGAAAAAGAAAAAGAAAAATGAGAAAAATTCTATTTATGAGTCATTTTCAACTTATTCAAAAGAAGAAGTTGACGAAGCTGTTTTTAAATTAAGTGATTATGATAAAGAAATAATCTTTCTTAAATATGGAGATGGTTCTTCTAATTATGTAAGTAAGTTAACACCTGAACAAACAAAATATTATCATGATAGTATTGTTAGGAAAATAAAGAGATTATTGAAAAATTCAAGTTTATTAAAAAAGAATGTAATTACTTCTAAGGTTTATGAAGAAGCAGTAAGATTATCTAAGTCAGAAGAAATACTAAATATGTTTGATGGATTTTCTTTTGAAGAACTAATTATCATTATCTTAAAATTTGGATTTGTAAATAATCAATATTTTAGTGATAATGTGATAGCTAATTTTTTAAATATTGATGTTAATAGGGTAATTGAAGTATCTAAGATTGCTTTATTAAATTATAGGGATAATATAAATAGTTCTTTTTGTCCTAAATTAACTAAATAAAAAGGTTCATTATTTTGATGAACTCTTTTTTCTTTTTTTCTTTTTTGAATTTTTAGTATCTCTAATTAAAGCTATTGTTGTTGAAGTTATCTCCATTATGTTTCCAATGACACAGACATATGCTTTAAATTTTAAATTGTAGAATAACCATGCTATTGCACAAAATCCGAAAATATATTTGTATACTTTAGGATCTTTAAATGAAGCTCCTATTGTGTAGAGCATTGCTATTATAACTGGCAATAGTGATAATGGATTTGTATAATTTAAATAACCTATTAGTGCTGTTATTAATAAAACAATAATTGTTAAATATAATGGAACTTGTTTTTTACTTTTATCATATTTATAGAAGAGCATATTTCTTAGTACTGCGATTGCATCCATAAATGCTGCTGAGAATGCACCTAATAATGCATATTGAAATGCATATAACATATGAGCAGCTGATTGTACCATCATCATGTGTTTCTTTTTTCTACATTGTACAGAAAGAGTTATTGTAAGCATTGCTGCTGCGCCTATAAGTTGTGCATATAATACATTTTTCATATTGTCTCCTATTATATATTATAATATTTTTGTATTTAAAAGTATATAATGCTTTGAAAAAAATGTTAATAATGTTATAATCATATTTAAGAAGGAGAGGATGTTATGAGTTTTTTAAAAGAAACAGAGAAGTATATACATGATGTTATTGCTGAATGTGGATATGATATTGAAAATGTTAGTTTGGAGTCCTCTTCAAGACGCGACCTTGGTGAGTTTCAAATTAATGTTTGTATGTCTTTAGCTAAAAAATATGGAAAAAATCCAAGGGAAATTGCTGATCAAATAGTCAGTAAATTTGATGATATATTTTTAAATGTTAATATAGCTGGGCCTGGGTTTATC
>CAKOKV010000179.1 GCA_934095805.1 uncultured Bacilli bacterium
CTAATAATTCAAGTATAAGTACCAGTGGAAACTATATAACTCTTAATAATAACACTGTAATATCAACTTATAATTATGGAGACTATTTAGGTAGTGGTGGTCTTGCAAATTATAATAATCCAAGCTGGATAAATATCCAAAAAACAGGATATCATGCGGTAACTGGTGCTGAGTGGAAAAACCAAGATGGAAAAACATTTGACCATAACATAAATTATCCAGCTAATGACTTATGTGATGCAACTAGAAATGATTGTACAGCAACAATGTATGTAAATTGGGAAATAGATAATTATACTATAACCTTTAATCCTAATGGAGGAACAGTAAGTCCTACTAGTATGAAAGCAACTTATGGGGCTTCAATAACATTACCAACACCAACAAGAAGTGGTTATACATTTAAAGGATGGTATACTGCAACATCTGGTGGAGGTTATATTGGAAAAGGAAACGATAAATATAAAGCTACGGCTTCAATTACTATGCATGCTAATTGGACAATTGCTGAAGTAGTGCATAAATGTGATGGTGACGCTAGAACTTATTCAACGCTAAATAGAAGCATGAGCGATATAAGAGCATATTTTGGATTAAACGCACATGATCATTGGTGTACAAGTCCAAGAACTACAGAAAGCTGTATTCCTACTAATGCTACCAACTATGTTACACTTTATAAAGTAACTTGCTCTGTTTGTGGTAAAGAAGTAGGAGGTTATTGGTGTCCGGTTCATGGGGCATCAGGCAATCCAATAACTGGTGGTGGAGGTAAAGGATATCCAATATGTGATGCTAACGAAAAAAAATACTCAGCTGACGCTACTAATTGTATTGGAAAAGACTTAGGTTGGACACTAGTTTCTAAGTAGAATCAATATTATTATTGATTCTTTTTTCTATCTAAATTTCTATACATTTTAAAATGGTTATGATAAAATATAATATATAGTAGAGCGATGGTGATAATATGAAAAAGAATCAAAAAGGTTTTACAATGATAGAACTTCTAGCAGCAATAATAATACTAGGTGTTTTGTTAGGTATAGCAATACCAGGAGTATCTAACTTAATGAAACAATTTAGAAGAGATTATTATTCAAAATTAGAAGAATCAATAACCGCATCAGCTAAAGAGTTCTATACAGATAACAAATTATATAAACCAGACGGAATATTACACTCTTCATATACAACATTAGAAGCGCTAACTAAAAATAAATATGTAGACGAGGTAGTAGATTATAAAGGAAAGACTTGTTCATTAACAGATAGTTATGTAGTAATAATATACTTTGGAAAAGACAATTATAAATATAAAACTTGTCTAAAGTGTAGTAACGATAAGTATGTAAGTAATACAAAAGAAACATATTGTGATGAAGCATGGAAAACAAATGATAATATAAAATATCAATTTAGTGATAAAGATAGATTATATGTTTATTACAATTCACCAAGAGAAGAAATAAGAAATGAATTAATGAACTCATTACATATAGTAAAATTAAACAATGAAGGAACAGTATTAGAAAGTGTTCTAGCAGAAGATACTCAGCAAAACATTTTACCATTAAATATTGATGAATTAGATACTACACCAGAATTAGATAAAGATAATAAAAAAGTAAATATATTAAGATATAAGATAAATGATACTGAAAAGACAATGGAAGCAGTGGTATACAAGTATAAAGCACCAAGAGTAACGATGACAAGATTATCAAATGGAAGTAAATACGAAAAAGGAACATGGGCAAATGGAATAACAATTAGATTAGATACCGATTACAGTAGTAATTGGAATTTCTATGAATTAACAAATACTGAAGTATCACATTTCCAATGGTATAAAGATGGTAAATGGGAAAATATAAAATGTGATATGAGTTCAAGTAGTAGTTGTACAATAGCAATAAAAGAGAATCAAGATAAAGACTATAGGTTTAGAATAGTAACAAATAAAAATCAAATAAGTGATGAAAGTTCTGGTTACAATATCAAAATAGATATGAATAAACCAGTAGTTAAAATAACACCAAATGGTATAGAACCAATCATAAAAGTAGGAAACGAAGAGGCAAAAATAAGTTTTACTTTAACAACAAGTGATACCGGAGGAAGTGGAATAAAGAGTAGAAAATTTGTCTTAAGTGATAGCAATAAAGAATATAAAGATGAAGAATTAACAAGTTTCAATATTGATACATATACATATTCAAAAGACTATAAAGGTTGCAAGAAATATGTATGGGCAATAGTAGAAGATAAGGCTGGCAATAAATCAGAAGAAGTATATCCATCAAATGCTTTCTGGACAAAATATGAAATTGTGTATGATGTAAACGGTGGAACTGGTAGTATATCTACTCAATATAAATACTATGGAAAAGCACTTAAATTAGCTACAACTAGACCAACAAGAACTGGCTACAAATTTGTAGGATGGAGTACTAATAAATCTTCTAAAACTGCCAACTATATAGCAGGCTCAAACTATAATGATGATAAAGCTGTAATACTATACGCTATATGGG
>CAKOKV010000180.1 GCA_934095805.1 uncultured Bacilli bacterium
GTATTTTATTTGTTGACCACAATAATTGATGAAAAGGTTTATTTACAATCAAATCAAATTCACCAATATATTCATATGTTGTTGGTTTGAATTTAAGTTTAAATTCATTAAGTTTTTTATAAGGATTTGTTTCACTGAAATCAGCAGTAATTCCATACAAATCAATATATAGATATCCAGCTTTTTTATATTCTTCAATAATTTTATAAAATAAATAAGATTTGACATCAACACTAGAAAAGTCATTATTATTTCCAGTAATTATGATTGTAACTCTTCCTTCATATTTAACAACGAATGCAGCACCTAAATATTCTTTCATTTTATTCTCTTGCATTCTTAAATTAGAAACAGCAATATCGTTAGATATTCTATCTAAATTTCTATCTGATTCTGTTTTTCTTTTATAAATATCATTACTATTAGGATTTTTATTAAATTCTACATTAATTTTTTCATTGTTTTCTTGTTCAATTATATACTCTTTTTGTAAATACTTAGCATAAGTATCATAGTTAACTTCTGCAAATAATAAATCGACCATATCGCTTTTCTTAAATGTTTTATAGAAATATTTGTAGTATGTTAATGTTTTATTTTTTTTATCTTCAACAAATGAATAAAATTTATCTAATTCTTCTTCACCTCTAGAAACAAGTCTGATTCCTTTAAGTTCTGAATCATGAACATTTTTCACTAGGCTTTTGTCTAAGTTATTGAAATCATAAGTAGGTAAATATATAACAGGAGTATACTTTGGTAATAATGATTCAAAATATAGATTATCTTTTAATTTATCATAACCAAGCTCTTTCAAATTTGCTATTAAATCTCTATTTCTAGAATTTATAATTTTACTCTTATTATCAAAATCAATAACTGAATAAGTAATCTCTGGATTAATTTTAATAAAAGCAAATCCTCTTTTAAAGAAAAAATCTTTAACTTTTCTAGTAAATGCTTTAAGTAAATCGTTGTTATAAAAATCAACTAGGAATCCTCTAGGAGCATAGCCATATTTTATATTAGCACTCAATGTTTTATATAAAATTAAACTAGCAGCAACTAAAATGTCCTTATGATAAGCACCTATATACATAACTGAAAAATCACTATGGGACATTAGTTCTCCATATTCTTTTGTTTGAAAGAAATTCTTAAGTACATGTTTACTTGCAAATTCTCCAAATGTTGTAGCATTTATTTCTTCTATTGACATAAATTCACTTCCTCAAATTAATAATAATATTATAGCATAATTGTTAAAAAAATTGTATAATTAATATGTAGGATTATATAGGGAGGAATATATATGAGTAAAATAATGGATATTAAAGCAAGAGAAATATTAGATTCAAGAGGATATCCAACAGTAGAAGTAACTGTTAAAAGTGAAAAAGGTATAGGAGTTGCTGCTGTCCCATCTGGAGCATCAACAGGAACAAGAGAAGCATTAGAGCTTAGAGATAATGATGAAAGATATTGTGGAAAAGGTGTTCAAAAAGCAGTAAACAATGTTAATACAATTATAAAAGAAGCATTACTTGGAATGGATGTAACTCATCAAAAAGAAATAGATTATAAAATGATTGAACTTGATGGTACTGAAAACAAAAGTAAATTAGGAGCAAATGCAACACTTGGAGTTAGTTTAGCTTGTGTAAAAGCAGCAGCTAATGAATCAGGAAAAGAAGTATATGAATATTTAAATCCAAGAGAAAAAAGAATACCAAAATTAATGTTTAATATTATAAATGGTGGAATGCATGCTAAAAATAATTTAGATATTCAAGAATTTATGATTGTTCCAAAAAGAGAATCATTTAAAGAAGGACTTAGATGTGCTAGTGAAGTATTCCATGCACTTAAAAAAATATTGGATAATGAAAATCATACAACATCAGTAGGTGATGAAGGTGGTTTTGCACCAAATTTAGAAAGTAATCGTTCAGCTCTATCATACATTATTAAAGCAATTGAAAGTGCTGGATATAAACCAGGAAAAGATGTTTTTATTGCATTAGATGTAGCAGCATCATCACTATATAATGAGCAAAATAAAGCATATAAAATAGAAGAAAGATTTTTAAATAAAGAAGAACTATTAGAATACTATATGGATTTAGTAAAAAGTTATCCAATTATTTCAATAGAAGATCCATATGATGAGAATGATTATGAAGGATTTAAATTAATAACAGATAAATTAGGAAAAGAAATAAATATAGTAGGTGATGATTTATTTGTTACTAATAAAAAAGAATTAGAACACGGAATTCAAAATGGATTATGTAATTCTATATTAATAAAGCCAAATCAAATTGGTACATTCTATGAAACATTAGAAACAATAGTACTAGCTAAAAAACATAATTATACTTGTATTATGTCACATAGAAGTGGTGAAACAACTGATACATTTATTATTGATGCAGCAGTTGCACTTGATATACCATTTGTAAAAACAGGTTCAGTATCAAGAGGAGAA
>CAKOKV010000181.1 GCA_934095805.1 uncultured Bacilli bacterium
AAGCTTTTCTGTTCCAAGACCAAGATCTCTTATCGCATCTTCATGACATGTAGGACATATATCACTCTTAACAACTCTATATCCACAATAATGACAAGAATAAGAATTACTACTTTTATGATATATAAGTGATATATCACAGTTAGGACATTTATAAACATAGCCACAATTAGTACAAGATAAAAATGTACTAAACCCTCTTCTATTTAAAAGAAGAATTACTTGTTCATCTCTACTTATACAATTTTTTATTTCTTTATCAAGCTTATCACTAATAATATAATTATGCTTATGCGATTCTTTTTCCATATCAACTATTTCAATACTCGGAAATTTTCCACTTATTCTTTTATTTAAGTTTACTAAATGATAAACATTCTTTTTAGCTCTAATATATTGTTCAAGACTAGGTGTTGCACTTCCAAGTATAACCTTAGCATTATTATATTCACCTCTTAAAAAAGCAACATCAATCGCATTATATTTAGGAGTATTTTCTTGTTTATAAGTTGTACTTTGACACTCATCAACAATTATAAGACCAATATTATTAAGAGGTACAAATATAGCACTTCTAGCACCAACTACTAATGATACTTCATGATTCATAATCCTTCTGTATTCATCATACTTTTCCCCTTCACTAAGTGAACTATGAAATACGGCTACACTATTTCCGAATACTGACTTAAATCTAGATACAATTTGTGGTGTTAATGATATTTCAGGGACAAGAACAATTCCTGTTTTACCATTACTAATTGTTCTTTTTAATAATTCAATATATACTTCTGTTTTACCACTACCAGTAACACCATATAATAAAAACTTATTATCATTTGATAAAAGTATTTCATTAACAGCACTCTCTTGAAAATCAGTAAGCTTTATATCCTTCATTTTTTCATCTAAAAATGATACTTCTCTATTAACCTCTATTTTATTTTCTAAAACAACATTATTCAAAATTAAATTCTTTAATGAACTAGAATTAATTTCTTTCTTATTAATATCATTTTTCTTTAATAATTCTATAATTTCAATTTCTTTTTTACTTCTTTTATGTTCTAAAACATATTTATCAATATCAATTTCTCTATTAAGAGAAATAATAGTTTCATATTTTCTATTAATATTTGTTTTATATGAAGCTTTTAAAGCTTTTGGTAACATTACTTGATAACAACTTATTAAATTACATAATAAAGAATTACTTAAACTTTTTCCTAATTCAAGTAATTCATCATTTAAATAAAAATCACTTTCTTGTATCTTAATAACTGATTTATAATTAACATTTTCTTCTTTATTATTATGAAGTTTTAACACAAATCCTTCTACTTCACTATTTCCAAAAGAAACTATTACTTTATGACCAACTCTAATAATATCTTTTAATTCATCTGGAACAATGTAATCAAATACTTTATTAAGTGATTTAACTGAATATTGTATTAATACACTAGCAAGCATTATATTCCTTTCAAAAAAGGATTATTTTTAAGTTCTGCTTCTACTGTTGTTTCTTCATCGTGACCTGGATATATTTTTACATTAGTAGACATATATTTAAATATTTTTAAACTATTAAACATATTTGATTCATTATCCTCTTCAAAATTACCAATAGTGCCTTTAAATACAAAATCTCCTGTAAATAATATATCATTTTTATCAAAATAGAAAGAAACACTATCCATAGTATGACCATAAGTTTCAATTACTTTAAATTCAAAAGTATTTATTTTAACATCACCTTTAGTCTTATAATCAACTATTTTAGCAGTAGGATATATTTCTTTAAAAGCTTCCAAACAACCAACATGATCAAAATGATAATGAGTTATTAATATTCCTTTAACTTTTAATCCTTTTTTATTAATTTCAGTAAGTATTTTTTCTTGATCACTACCTGGATCAACTACTAAACAATCAATACCATTATGTATTATATAACAGTTTTCTTTTAAAAATCCTGTAACAACTCTAATAACATCAACCATATTATTCCTCACTTTCAAACATATCAATTAATTGATCGAGTTTATTAATAACTTTATATCCATGTGATTCCATTTCCTTAGAAAATCTAACAGCTATACCGCCATTATCTTCCCATTCTTTTAAATTACCAGAATAATCATCTACAAGTATAGCTCCTTTACTATGCACGACTTTAGTTTTAGATATCTCTTTTGGAACCATTATAATATTTATATCATCAAAATATTTTCTTAAATAATCTACTTTAACAATACCCTCTGTTAAAGAATTAATATGAGTTAAAAAAGATATTTCAAATAAACCACTATTTTGTAACTTCTTAATACATTCAATTGAATCATTTAAAATATTTTTATCATTAACAACCTTAGTAAAATCATAAGAAGAGAAAAATATAGTTATCTCTCTTTGATTAGTTACATCAGCCCCACTTTTTTCAAGTGCCTCATAAAGTTCAGGAATAGTATCCATTACTAC
>CAKOKV010000182.1 GCA_934095805.1 uncultured Bacilli bacterium
CAGTTCCAGAATATCCATCATCTACATATTCTCCTACTAAATTAAAATTATTATTTCTAACATAATTTGTTAATAATTCTCTTTGATTTATTACACTTTCACTATCAGATTCATATTTTTTATCTTTATCTTCTTGAGATAATCTTATATAGATTCCAGTATTGAAATCTATGCCCGATTTATTATTCACTTTTACCTCCTTCTTTTAATCGGGTATTAAGACTCATCCATGATAGCATCATCTTACTTGATTTGCAAATCATTAATTAGATGAATCTCCTTTTTCTTCTTTTATTATCTCTTCAATTAGATATTTTAAAATAAGATCTTTAAATGTAGTGTTATTCAAATAGGCATCCTCCATTATTAAACCACCTATTTAAATTTATGTTTAAATTATTTATTATTGATATTTTTATTTGCATTTATCAAACTCCCTTCTAGTTATTAACTAGTTATATATTAAACTAGTTAAATTTAATTTATAATATTAATATTTTTATATTCTATTTATTATATTATTATAGTTAAATACATCTTTTGAAAACGAAAAATACATCCATTTAATTAGTCTTTATAATCTAGACTTATGGATGTATTTATTTCATTAACTATAAATATTTTTCTTATGAATTTATGTTTAAATTCCATTTCAATATAATTATTATCAGATAGTTCTTTTAATAATCGAGTAATAGCTCTAGTGCCTACATTTAACTTATCAGCTAAATAACTATTATTAGCATAACAATATCCTTCTTGATAAGTTAATAATACTAATAATCCATATAATAATTTAGCACTAGAACTAACATTAGTATCTGATAATAATACTATTGGTATTTTTATATAATTATCATAATTCAAATAACCACCTCCTAATCATTATCTTTGTAATTATGATTTTTTAACATTTCAATATAACCTATTTCTAATAATTCCTTCATCATTTTAGAAATAGACAAGTTATAAAATTTGGCCATTAATTTTATTCTATCGAATAATTCAAATGGTAAGTATAATTTAAATATTCTCATTGTATTCCTCCTTCCTAATAGGATGATTTCCTATTAAATATTGTAATTTTTAAAAAAGCAGGATAAGAAAATAGCACCATAAACTAAAAAAATCCTTATAAAACAAGGAAATTTAATGGTGCTATTCTTATTTCGTACTTACGAAATTCATCCTACTTCGTAGGTTAATATATAGGATGTTACTATATTTAACCCTTTATTTATAATAGATATTAATTTGCTATTATCATCCTATTTTAATAAAATCAATAATTTTTATAGGATGAATAGTCATAATCATCACCTCCTCTAAAACAGCAAAAAAGAAGACCTAAGTCTTCCCATAAATATTGCTATTTTACTATATTTTATCACTTAACTGTATTTAGTCAATAAACTAAATTGTATTTTTTTAGTAGTCAAATAGTAAACTAAATCGTATTCAAATCGTACGCGAAAAGTACACTAAATTGTATTTAAATAGTAAATTAAATTATTAACTTCATTTGCTAAAGTCTATATAAATTTATCACTACTTTATCATATTCTATCACTTGACTTATTATAGTCAATAATATAATTTTTCTTTTTTTACTATTATTTTCTATTTTTTGATATTTTTTTGTTTATTTTATATTTTTTCTAATATTCCGTTTTCTAAATCATTAATATTATATAATGTATCTAATTTATTAAATGTCTCTTCTAAATTTCCTTTTGCACTATTCCAGCCAATTCCATCAGTAATCCAAATAAATGTCACATTATTTAAACTAGATAATTCTTGTGCTAACATTTTATAACTCCTAGCAGTTTCATTTAATTTTGAACCATTAGATGCATAAAAATTAGTTTCAAATAAATAATAATGTTCATTCTTTACAACTACAAAATCAAATCTCTTTTTTGCTATTGATTTATTTAAGTCAGAATTTGATATATGTGATAAAATATCTACTCCAAACATAGTCTTAATTTTATCAGTTGTTAACTCTTTATAGTAACTTTCATCTTTAATATAACCTGCTTTTCGAATATATGATTCTACTAAGTTTTCCATGAGATGTCCACCACGATTTTTTCTACCATTAGAATCTAGTCCAACCTCTATTCCCAAAACATAATCATATAAGTTATTTATAATATGATTTTGCAATAAATCAAATAATCCACTTTCGTTCATAAATCTTATATAATCTTTTATTGAGTATACCATTTTATCAAATTTAAATAGGTATTCATTTATTTCATCTTTAACAAATATTTCTCTTGCACGAACTGCAAGTAGTAATGGGATGCATTCCAAAGTTTCAGGATATTTAATTAATATATTTTGAAACTCTTCTTCAATATTTTTACTACCAATTAGTGAATTTAAAATATTAAGTTCAACTTTTACTTTATCAACATTCTTATATATTTTTTCAAAATCCACATAATAAGTATAATCAGATATA
>CAKOKV010000183.1 GCA_934095805.1 uncultured Bacilli bacterium
CTTAGTTTTCAAAGATCATTTCCAACCGCTTTCCAGCGGTTGCTCATATAATATAACACGATATTTTATCGATGTCAATAACTTTTTTACATTTTTTTCACTTTTTTATTTTTCAGTGAAAATTGTGTCAATTATTGAACTTTCAACAAATATCTTATCATATTTTTAATTTTGCATTCCTTTTTTTCGAATGCCCATTTAATATAACACTTAGTAACTTTGTTGTCAACAACTTTTTAACATTTTTTTCATTTTTCTATTTTTAATGAAAATTTTGATTAAAATTTGAATTATTAACAATATATCAAGTATATATATTAATTTTGCTCTCTTTCACAAGTGCCAGATTAATATAACACTTCATAATCAACATGTCAACAACTTTTTTAAAAAAATTAAAAAAGTATCAAACAATGATACTTTTCCCATATTATGCACTAAAAATTATAATGCTATTTAGTATTTTTTACCTTTTTAAATATATTGAAATAATATTCAATGCATTCTGTGTTAAAAGGAAACTCACCTGATTTCTTCATTTCTATCAATGCTGATAGTTCCTCTTTAATAATATAATTAATTTCTTTTGGATACTTCATAAGTTTTTTATGATAGTTATATTCATTTCTATCCAAAATTTTAAATGCTCCATCATTAAATACTCTAAGATCTAAATCATAGTCTATATATTTAATAATGTTTTCATCAATAACAAATGGACTAGCTATATTACAATAATAGAAAATTCCATTTGATTTCAATTGTGCAATTATATTAAACCATCTATTATTATAAAAGAACATAATTGCAGGTTCTTTAGTTCTCCATGTTCTTCCATCTTGCTTAGTTACAAGAACATTCTCATTACCAAGAACTATATAATCTTTTTTAACATCTAAAACATAAGCTATATTCCAAGATTTATGAATAACACCATTATGTTTATAACAATGAATTACAAGTGTGTCTCCAACTTTTAAATTCATAAGACACCTCTTTCACAATAACATATTAACACATTAAACACCATTAATCAAACCAAGTTCAATAAAAACAAAAATAGTTTACTATTTTTAGTAAACTATTTTAATATTTCAAGAGCTTTCTCTAATTGCTTAGAAGAATCTTTCACTTCATAATCAGGTTCAATTCCCTTTTCATTTATACTCTCACCATTTGGTCCAAGCCAATAACCACTAGTATATTTAACCATTGCTCCGCTCGATAAAACATCAGTTTCTTGAACAGTTCCCTTACCAAATGACTTAACACCGACAGTTTTAACATTTAAATTGCCTTTAAGAGCCAAAGTAAGCACTTCTGAGGCAGATGCAGACGAAGAATTAATAATTATAACAATTTCATCAAAAGCCCTGTATTGACTTTGTTCTACCTTATATTTAGTTACTTTACCCTCTTTATTCTTTAATTGATAAACTATATTACCTTTATTCAAAAATAAAGATGCAGTATTATATGCAGAATTTAAATATCCACCAGTATTACCCCTTAAATCTATAATCAAAGATTTAACATTTTTATCAAACTTATCTAATGACTTTTTAACAAGCTCATTAGTTGTCATAGAGAAAGTATCAATCTTTATATATCCAACCTTATCATATGTCTTACTAGTTACAGAATCAATAGTAACATCTCTTCTAGTAATAGTTGCTTTATATTCCTTACCATCTCTTTTATAAGTAAGAGTATATTTATCCTTTTTACCATTTTTAATAGTATCAGATACATAAGTAAATTCTTTATCTTTTAAAGATACATCATCGAGTTTTATTAATATATCACCTTTCT
Organism: uncultured Bacilli bacterium; assembly: GCA_934095805.1. Next base: position 1,813 of record CAKOKV010000183.1, read on the forward strand.
TAAGACCTGCCTCACTAGCAGGAGAATCATTAAATACTTGATTAATTATTATCTCTTTATTATCATTTAATGTAATCTCAACACCAATACCCGTATATCTACCATTTAATTGTTCTTGAAGACTATCAGTAGTATCCTTACTTAAATATACACTATAATCATCTTCTAAATAATTATACATTCCAGCAATAGCTGCTTCTATAAGTTTTTTCTTATCAACATCTTTAACATAACTATTAACTATATGATCATAACTTTTAATAAACTCATTTAAATCAGTTTTTTCTGATTCACTATTAGAAACATAAATTTTATCATAATTCTTATATACTATAAGCCCACTACATACACTTACAACTATACCAGTGATTATTATAATTACGATTACCTCTATTATATTAAAATCAGTTGTTTTTTTAACAAAATCATTATCTTTATTCATATTTCAACTCTCTTCTACTATAAGTCATTATACAACAAAGAAATTTAATTTAAAAGACCCAAACAACAAAAATAATATATATAAAAGCATAAAAAAAGAATTAGATTAAACTAATTCTAATCTTACGATTAAAGCATCGTCTCCAATTCTTTCTTTTAGCTTAATTATTCTAGTATATCCACCGTTTCTATCTTTATAAGTAACAGCATATTCATC
>CAKOKV010000184.1 GCA_934095805.1 uncultured Bacilli bacterium
CACTAATTTTAACTAAGTCATATTCTTTAAGAGTTTTGTCGTTATACTTAATTGTTAACTTGTTATTAGCTACACTCCTAATACACTCAGTGCAGTTGCTAATTGTTATATTGCTTTCATCAAAGGTATCAAAGTATGATATCTTATCTGTATTAACAATATATTTAATAGAATCAATAGCTATTTTAACTAAATTATATTCCTTAAGAGTTTTATCGTTATACTTAATTGTTAACTTATCGTCAGTTATACTCTTAGTACACTCAGTGCAGTTGCTAATTGTTATATTATTTGCATCAAAACTGTCAATATATAATATCTTATCTGTATTAATAACATATTTATTAGAAACAACACTAATTTTAACTAAGTCATATTCTTTAAGAGTTTTGTCGTTATACTTAATTGTTAACTTGTTATTAGCTACACTCTTAGTACACTCAGTGCAGTTGCTAATTGTTATATTTTTCTCATCAAAGGTATCAAAGTATAATATTTTATTAGTAGTAATAGCATATTTACTGTAATCAATAGCTATTTTAACTAAATTGTATTCTTTAAGGGTTTTGTCATTATATTTAATTACTAGTTTATTATCTGTTACTTCTTTAGTACCATAATTAATCACTACATTTTCAGGATTAAATTCATCAAAATATTTAATATCAGTACCACTAACAATATATTTATCTGATGTTACACTTAACTCTTGTCTCCAGGTAGCTTTAATGGTTGTATTTTCTGTACCCATTGTAAATGTATTTCCATTTATACTACTACCGGCGCCAGTAATTTCCCAACCTTCAAAAATGTATCCTTCTCTAGTAATTGTAGGGATGTTGTATGTACTTCCACTAATAAGTTCTATTGAAGTATCACCGTCATATGTACCACCTGCTAGATCAATAGTGAGCTTATATTTAGCAATAGAATATTTTGCATATATTTCATGATTTGTATGAGTATTAACACGCGTAGCTTTATTTGTAAGTTCTTTATCATAGTACCAACCATCAAACACATAGCCAGCTTTAGTTGGAGCACTTATTTTTTCAGTATAAACATCATTGTATTTAAGTGATGCTGTTTTTTGGGTATCATCATCAAGATGAGTTATTACATTATAAGAAATGTCATTATATAATTGAGATGGTCTAAGTACTGCAAATAAATTAGAAGAATATAGCAAATATTTTGTTATTCTAAAACTGCATATATGGGTTTTATCATCATTTATAAAATTATTTTTTATTTTGTTATTATTTTCAGAAAAAGTTACGGATTCTTTGCCACATGTATTAACATTGTTTTCATTAAAACTAGTTAATATAGTGTACTCACCATCAAATCCAGTTACTAAGTAATATTTTAAATCTGTAGCTGGATCGATTTTGGTTAAGCTAAAATTCATATTACCATTATCGGTTGTGCTAAAATATTGAATAATATCATTAGATACGACGATAATATCTCCAATTTCAAAGTATTTTGGATGAATAAATTTTATTCTGTTAGAATTTTCGTTTCCTATTAATTTTTTACCACCATACATTCCATCTACTAACATCTTGCTAACTTCATCTGTACCAGCATCTTTTTTGAAATATGCTGTAGGATTATAGGTATAGCTTTTATTACCATAACTATCGGTATAATTTTTACTCCATGTATAGAATAGAGAATCGATTATTTTTTTTCCATATAAATAACTTATATCTATATTAAAGGTATTATAATATATGTATTTAATATAGTCTAGAGCTCCCATTTGGGTAATACTACTATCATTAATATCTGTTTTAGATTCAATTTTATTATATTTAGAATATGTATATTTTTTTGCTTTAAACTCATCAATTGTTTTTTGTATTTTATCAACATCATTATAATTGATTGTATTATTAACTAAAACATTAATGGTTGATAGATTTAAGGTGCTTCCTTTATATGTTACAGCATATGTAGCAGTACCTAATTTACTTGTGGCATCACTGTTAATAGTAGCTTCAAATTTTGCATTTCTGCTACCTGAACCACTACATGTAGTGGTTTTGTCACTATTAACGATGCATTTATACCCTTTAGGAAAGCTTTTTATTGTTACACCTTTAGGTGCTTTAAATACTACATCATAACTAGCATCTGTTTCATTATCATAAACAGTTCCTGTCTCTTTCCATTCACCCGTTGGACAATAACTTTTAGTTTTTGTACTATCACTGCAATAACCGTAGTTTCTTTTATCTTCTAAGCTTAATGCATAAACAATTGTATCACCAACATCTACGGAATTATATTTTGTAATAGTTCGACTGGTATTGTTTTCTTTTTTCTGTACATATTGTTCAACTTTAGTTCCAGAAAAAGTTACTCTTGCTTTATCATTCGATGTTATATT
>CAKOKV010000185.1 GCA_934095805.1 uncultured Bacilli bacterium
GTTTTTGCAGTTTTAAATAATTCATAAGAGTATTTAGTATATCTTTCTATAATAGAATCTTGATTATTTTCAATATATCTACACAATTTATCAATTGTATTTTCTACTCTACTACTTAAGCTTCCTGTTAAACCATTTTCTGTACTTTGAAAAGCTTGTGTGATAATTTCTTTTGGTAAAACTTCGAAATCTCCTAACATTAAAGGTTTGGATGTTATGCTATAAAAATATACTTTCATAAATTCTTCAAGCATTGTTTTATATTTCATTGAACATTTGAATTTATCTACATCATAGCCTTTTTTTCCTGATATACTTTTGTTAACTTTTTTATCAGATGCATTGATATTAATATCTTCATTAATATATTCTTTTGCAAAGCTTTCATATGTACATTGTTCTACACCATCAACATCTAATTCAGGTAAAACTGATTTAATATATTTTAAAAATACAGGATTAGGTCCAATTACTAGATATTGATTTTGCTTAATATTATTTATATAGTTATAAACTAAATATGCAATTCTATGTAAGGCGACTGTTGTTTTACCAGAACCTGCAACACCTTGAACAATTATATTTTCAGATAATTTTCTTCTTATTGCATCATTTTGTTCTTTTTGAATTGTAGAAACTATACTTTTTAGTCTAGCATCATTATTATCATTAAGATACTTTTGTAATAGACTATCTTGTGATACTAAATCAACATCAAAATATTCTTGTAATTCTCCATTTTCTATTTCAAATTGTCTTTTTAAAGACATATTTCCTTTTATTGTTCCATTTGGTGCTTCATAACTACATTTACCTACTGATGCATCATAATATAATGAACTTATAGGTGCTCTCCAATCTGTAACTATAATATCTGTATTTTTTATAACCCCATTTTTTCCTATATAGACCGTGCTAACTTTTCCATCTTCTTCAGATTTAAAATCGATTCTAGCAAAATATGGTTTATCTAATGCTGTTTCAAGATTAGTGATATGTATCTTTTTTCTATCAGCGATTCTCCATAATTCTTCTCTATCTCCTACAAAATCAGTATATAGTTTTTTTAAATCTAAATTTTCGTCTTCTAAAATTTCACCAATTATTTCAATTGTTTTCTTTAGCTTTTCTTTTTCTCTTTCTAATTCTATTTTTTCCATATTTAACCCCCTATTAATTAACTTTTATCTTAGGATTTCAGATTCAAAATATTTTTCTTGAAATTCAGTTAATGCTCTAATTGCATCATCTGAATAATCTTTTCCATCTTTAGAAACTACTAACTTATCATCATCATCATTAGTTCTGTGTATAACAGCAATAACCTTTCCATTACTAGTTGGAACTGGTTCAAATTCACCAACTAGATATGCATCTAATTCTTCTCCATCTCCGCTTACAGTATTAGGTATATAACCATAATTTAACATATACATGAATCCATGTTTTGGATGTCTTGTACCTAATTGTCTATCTATTTCTACTGTTACTTCCTTTCCTAAGTAATCTTTTGCATTTGCTTTTTCCATTTTTAATTCCTCCATTTCATTCTTTACTAACATGTAAAGCTAATTTATTTAATTTATTATATCATAAAATCTTTATTTTTTTAAATAAACGGATTTAAATCTGCATTATAAGTTAATTGACTTTTTTTATACAAACTTTTTACAGTTTGCTTAACAGTGTCATATTCTGTTCTAGTTTTGTTTATAAATTCTGTAATGTATTCTTCTATATCTATATCAGGATTTTCTTTTAATTTTTCAAGTACTTGTTTAAATACCATTAAATCTATCTTTTTTAATTTCATTGCACATTCATAGAATTCTTTCATTGATTCATCAGATATTGCTTTTGGTGCTGTTAGCGGGTCTATAGTCATATCATATATATCGCTATGACTCTTATGCCACATTTTTAATGCTATGTATGCCTTTTCAACTATTACATCATCTATCGTATATTTGTTATTATTTGAGATAAAATCACTTTCTTTTAATTTATTTTCTTTTCTTAACCTTGAATTTAATCTTGTTCCTTCTGCAGAAAACATTTCTGAAAATATTCCTTTAGTTACTGCAAAATCATATTCAGACATAAAATCATAATTTTCTAATAATTCTTCATATGTTGTGTCCTTATCAAATAATATATATCCCATTTGTACAATGTAACCATGTTTTTTAAATAATTCTAATGCTCTTTTATTATCTTCTAATGTTGCTTTTTTATTCATCCTAGATAATGCAGTTTGAGAACCGTTTTCAATACCACATGCGAATGAAAAAAATCCAGCTCTTTTTAAATCATATAATATCGAATCTGTTATTTTATCTGCTCTAATTTGTCCTCTTAATTTTACTTTAATATTTCTTTTTGT
>CAKOKV010000186.1 GCA_934095805.1 uncultured Bacilli bacterium
CATCATCTTCTAGTTCTTCTTCTTCAAAGTAAAATGAATCTTGTTTATTCTCTTTTACTAATTCTTTTTGCCAATCTTCTAAATCATTATTATCTTTTTTATTATCATCTTCTGTATCTGCAAATGCTTTTATTAAGTTCCATATTAAGCACATAGTCTCACCACCTGAAGTTATTATATCATAATTTTTTGTTATATATGACTATACAACCACTTTTTTATATATTTATACTATAATTTTTAAATAAAAAAGAAAGACATCAGAAGTTTTTCTGATATCTATGCAATTTATTATTGTCATTATAATTATTTACTTTATAATTAAAATTACAATGTTTAATATTATACTTATTACTAAAGCAATTTTAATAATAGTATTTTCCTTATGAATATTGTTTATTGCTTCATTTATTTTAATATTGATATTCTCACAAAATTTATCAACGATATTAATTTCTTTATTTATATCTTCTTTTATTTTATTGATACTTTCTGTCTCATTTAGCATATTATTCAAAGAGTTTTTTAATTCAAATATCTGATTTTTCATTTCATTAATTGCAAGTAAATTTTGCTCAAATTGTTCAATATCTTTATCAACATTATTCATTTTTCTTTCCTCCATTCATTATTCTACTTAATTTATTATTTATATATAGTAGCCAATATTTTTTACTAATACTGTCTGCTTGTACATGTTCTAGAAATACACTTCTTAATTTATCATAATCTAAATAATATAAAGTATTTAACAATAATTCTTTTTGATTATCATTTAATACTGGATATAATTCTTCTGCTAATGATGACATGATTTCTACTTTATCTTCAAATGTTGCTTCATTATAAACGTATTCAAATCTTTGTCTACCATTTCTTGAATCAAACTCGCCATTTTTTAGGAATAATAGTGATGTATATAAGCTTATATTTTGTGTAGTAATACTCTCAAGAATTCTTTCCATTTCTATTTGTCTTTTTTCAATCAAACCATCATCTAACTCCGCTATATATTTTATTATTTCTTTAACTGATTCATTTTCAAATTTAAGTGAATATCCTTCATCCGTAGCAAAAATAATATTTGTTAGATCAAAGTATGAGTCTATCTCTTTTTGTATTTCTTCACTGCAATCTTTATTAGCAAATTTTTCTATTTTATCAATCATGTTATATAACTGATTTTTTCTTCCTAATATAAAATTGTTAAAATACCATTCACGTATTATAAATATTAATTTTTTTAATTGATCGATTGAATTAATCTTTTCTATTTTTTCATTTATTTCTCTAAAATCTTTATATTGAGAAATATATTTATTAGCTTCATTCTTTATATAATCTATATTGTTATAATATGAACTTAAATGAACTATTAAAGTATGTGTACTATAATTCTTTTCCCAATTTGTAACTATGCCAAGTTTATGTAAAATATATAATTTGTTTTCTTGTGACCATTTTTTGTCATCAACAATAATTATTTTGTCATCTTTACTTTTTTCAGTAAGTATTTTATATAGTTTATAAGCACTATCAGCTTCTTCTTGTGGTGATGATAAATTATTTGTAAAGAACCATAAATTAGTATTTAAATCGGTATACTTTAAATAATCACTTATTTCTCTCATAGTATAAACGTCAGTAGTATCATCAAAAAACTTATTGATATTTTGTTTATCATACTCCGAATATTTATATGTATAAATATAACAACTTGATGGTTTTTTATCACGACCTGCACGGCCTGCCTCTTGATAAAATGCTTCAAATGAATTTGGAATACCATAGTGAATTGTGCACCTTATATTTGGTTTATCTATTCCCATTCCAAATGCTTTGGTTGCAATAAGTATAGATTTTTTATCATTAATAAAATTATCCTGTGCATTTTCCTTTTCCTCAGTACTTAGTTTTCCATGATATATTTCCAATATATTTCCATACAGTGGCTGCAACAAACTATAAGTATTATCTATTGACGTAAAAGATTTACCACCTTGAGTACGAGAGAAAATAATCATACTATTTGTCTTATCACCATTTAAATATGGCTTTACATCTTCAATTTTATTCAATAATGCTCTACTCATATTTGATGGCTGTTCAAAATTCATAAATTTAAATGTAAGATTCTTTCTTCTTAATTGCTTTAAAAATATTACATCATTCGTTTCCATACCTAATTCAACAATCAGATCATTAATGACACTTGCAGCTGCGGTAGCAGTTAATCCCAAATATTTAACATTATCTCCACAATATGCTTTTAAAGTGTCTGCTAACATTAAATATGGTATTCTGAAATCATGTCCCCATTCTGAAAGACAATGTACTTCATCTAACACTATTCTTTCGATTGAATGATTAAAAGACAATCC
>CAKOKV010000187.1 GCA_934095805.1 uncultured Bacilli bacterium
CTATTATGATGCGATTGGTAGTGATGAAGTTGGTACTGGTGACTTTTTTGGTCCTATTATAGTAAGTGCTACTCTTGTTAATAAGGAAAATAGAAAACTTCTTGAAGATTTAAAAATTATGGATTCAAAGAAAATGACAGATGATAAAATTAGAAGATGTGCTCCTATTCTTATGTCAAAGATTCCTTATGTGACATTTACTTTAAGTAATAAAAAATATAATGAACTTTCTAATAAAGGTTTTAATATGAATAAGATTAAAGCTATACTTCATAATAGAGTTTTATATGAACTTTCTAATAAAGGTATTCCTTATCATAAAATAATAGTTGATCAATTTACTACTCCTAGAAGTTATTTTAGTTATTTAAAGCAAGAAAATATCACTGATAAAGTTACTAAAATTACATTTTTAACTAAGGGTGAAAGTAAACATTTAAGTGTTGCTGCTGCTAGTGTTATAAGTAGATATTTATTTCTACAAGAGATGGATAAATTAAGTAATAAGTATGGCATTTCTATTCCAAAAGGAGCTGGAACTAATGTTGATGCTGTTGGAAAAGATATAGTTAAAAAATATGGTAAAATTGAACTTGATAATATTGCAAAAACTAATTTTAAGAACACAATAAAAATCCTAAGTAATTAGGATTTTTTCATGCCAAGTTTTAATACAACTGCATCAACTTCTTCTCTTTTTTCTTCTTGTTTTTTCTCTTCTCTTTCCGACTCTATTACATTAAAGCCTTTTATTCTAGCTGTTAAAGTATTTATCTTTGAAACAACATTAGCTTCAGTAGCATTAGTTTTATCAACTAAAAGTGTCATTAGATCTGCCATTGTTCCCATAGTTTCTAATGTATTGTATTTAGTTAATTTTCTAAACTTTTCTTCAATTTGACTAATAAGAATTAAATCTTTTTTTGATTCTTCAATATTACTTTTTATTAATCTTTTAATATTATCAAATTCTTCTTTTGATATATTAGGATTTGCAACAGTAGCTAATGTTTTATAGATTGACATTAATATTGATGTAATTCTTAATTTTTTCATTGATTCTTTTTCTATTCTTACTGTTTCTTTAAATATTTTTCTTAAACATTCATATTGTTCATTTATCTCTTGAAACTCTGCTTCTTTTTCTTGAATCACTTCATCAATTGTTCTTGATCTAAGAAATGTTTCTTCTATCATTTGTTTTAATTCTTCTTCACTTAATGAAACATCTTCATCACAATTTAAAATTATATTGAATTCTTGCATATTTTTCCCCCACTTATAATAATTAATCTATTTTTCTTTTAATTTCATCTAATATGTTTATTGCTTCTAATGGTGTTATATTAAGTATATTAATACTTTTTATGAATTCTCTTAATTCATCATCTTTGTCTTCTTCTAAATCTAATGCATATTGTTTAACTATTTTTGTTTTAGTAGTGTTGTTATCTTTTTCTTCATATTCTTTTAGTAATTCATTAGCTTTTTTAATAACTTCATGTGGTAGATTTGCTAGTTTAGCAACATTTATACCATAACTTTTATCTACTGCTCCATCCATTACTTTATGAAGGAATGTAATATCACCATTAGTTTCATCTATTGATACATGCACATTATGAATACCTGGTAATTTATTTTCCATATCAGTTAATTCATGATAATGTGTTGAAAATAATGTTTTACATCTTATTTTAGTTGAAATGTAGTCTATTATTGCTCCTGCTAAACTCATACCATCATAAGTACTAGTTCCTCTTCCAAGCTCATCAAATAAAATTAAACTATTTTTAGTAGCATTTTGTAAAGCATAAGCACTTTCTTTCATTTCTACCATAAATGTACTTTCTCCACCTACTAAGTCATCACTAGCACCTATTCTTGTGAATATTTTATCAAACACTGGTAAATTACATTTAGCTGCTGGTACAAATGATCCAATTTGATTTAATATTACAATTATACCAAACTCTCTCATATATGTACTTTTACCACTCATATTAGGTCCAGTTATTATAAGAATATTTGTATTTTCATTCATCACTATATCATTATCAATATATTCTGTACTTATAACTGATTCTACTACTGGATGTCTTCCTTTTATTATTTCCACTGTTGAGTTTTCATTAATAGTTGGCTTAATAAAATTATGTTCTTCTGCGATTGTAGCAAATGATTGCATTACATCATAATAAGCTATTTTAGCAGATGCTTTTTGTAATTTAGAAATATATCTTTTTACTTCTTCTTTAATCTTACAGAAGATATCATATTCTAAATTAGTTAGTGTTTCTTCTGCATTTAATATAAGATTTTCTTTTTCTTTTAGAAGTGGTGTTATATATCTTTCACAATTTGATATTGT
>CAKOKV010000188.1 GCA_934095805.1 uncultured Bacilli bacterium
TCTTTTGCTTGTGCTACTTTTATAGCTTCTTTTATTTTTTCATCTGTTACTTTATAATTAGCTTTTTTACCATAGCTAACATTATAATTAATTGTTCCATTAAACATTATGGCTTTTTGTGGTACATAACCAAGTCTATCGTGAAGTGAACTGATTTCATAATCTCTCACATCTACTCCATCAACATATATAGTTCCACCAGTTACATCATAAAATCTTGGTATCAAATTAACAAGAGTACTTTTACCACTACCAGTTGAGCCAATAATTGCAACTGTTTCTCCTTTATTTGCTTTAAATGATATGTTTTCTAAAACTGATTCATCTGAGTCAGGATATTTAAAACTTACATTTTTAAATTCTATTGTTCCAACTTCTTCTGATTTTCTTACTTTTCCATTTTTAATTTTAGTTCTAGTGCTTAATACTTCATTTATTCTATCAGATGATATTGCAGCTCTTGGATACATTATAAATATCATTGCTAACATTAAGAATGACATTATAACTTGCATAGCATAACTACTAAATACAACCATATTACTAAATAATGTTATTTTATCAGCAAGTAATGCTTTACTAATAAGAATACTTCCCATAAAATAAATTGCTAATGAAACACCATTCATTATTAAATACATCATTGGTGACATTAAACTCATTACTTTTTGATTGAATAATTGTGTATTTGTTAGTTTATTATTTACTTTTTCAAATTTATTTTGTTCTGTTTCTTCTGCATTAAATGCTCTTATAACTCTAATACCCTTTAGATTTTCTCTTGTTAAACCATTTATATTATCAATTAATTTTTGAACTATTTTAAATCTTGGTAAAACTATCATCATAAGAGTAATAACCATAGCTAAAAGTACTAGTACTGCTCCACCTGTTATTGCTGTCCATTCAAAACTCTTATTTAATATTTTTCCGATTGCCCAAATTGCTGTTATTGGAGCTTTAATCATCATTTGAAGTCCAAATGTAAGCATACTCTCTACATTAGTAACATCATTTGTTGTTCTTGTGATAAGACTACTTGTTTGGAATTTCTTAATTTCTTCCATTCCAAACTCTTCGACTTTATTAAATAATTTTTTTCTTATATTTCTAGAAAATCCACTAGCAACATTAGCAAATATATATCCTACTACACAAGATGATGCAAAACTTGCAAATGCACAAAGTACCATATATAATCCTTGTACTAATATGTCACTGATTGCTCCACTTGTTTGTACAAGTCTAGTTATTTCACTCATATAATCGGGTATTTTAAGCTCAAGCCATACTTGAAATATTATAAATATACTTGATAATATAATCATTAAATAATCTTTTTTCTTTAAATTCTTAAATAATTTTATCATCACTTTCTCCCTTCAAATTATTTTGTATTTGTTTAGTTACTTTAAAGAATATTCTTAAATCACTATCTTTAATATTATTTTTTAATATTTTATCGAATTTAATTATATTTTCTTGTATCTCTTTATTTATTTCTATTCCATAAGGAGTCAATTGTATCTCTTTGCTTCTAGCATCTTCTTCTGATGATATTGTTGTTATAATATTATTTTTAATCATTGTCTGGATTATTCCAGATATTGTTGATTTTCGAAATGGCAAATTCCTCTCTAAATCTTTTTGATATATTTTTTTATCTTTATTTTTACATAAATATCTAGTTATCATCATTTGAGCTGGTGTTAACATATTTTCATTATCTTTACTATAAGATACTATTTTTCTTACTATAAGATTATCAATCTTTTTTATTTCAGATCCAATACTTTGTTCTTCCATAATATTTCTCCTTTTAGTTCGGTAACTAACTATAACGATTATACTCTACTTATCTAAGTTGTCAATTATATATTTATTTTTTCACAAAGATTTTACAAAAAGAAAGAGGCCTATCGCCTCTTAATATGAACATTTTCTTCCATCTTTTTTTCTTCTTATCGCAGAGCCAAGTCCTCTTCCAAGTTCTAATGCTAAGCTTATTGCTTTTACAACAGCATTAATAATAGTACCGACTGATACAGCTCCACCTTTTATTTCTTTTAATTCTTCTTCCTTTATCATCTTCTACATTTTAAAGGTCTTAGATATCCATCTACGAGTCCAATAAGAAAAGAAATGATAGTCCCACCTATACCAATAATGCCCCAATTAACTGCACCTCCTTTAATGGTTGATAATTCTCTTTCTTCAATCATAACCTTAACTCCTTTCTAATTTATATTTTTCTTTGAACAATTCTATAATTTCTTTTTTATGTGAAATATATATTATTGTTTTATCTTTGAAATAATTAAATATCTTATTAATTATTTCTATTTCTTCTTCAAAAGATATTTCACTT
>CAKOKV010000189.1 GCA_934095805.1 uncultured Bacilli bacterium
TAGTACCACCGCCTAATGCTGGTCTATCACATGATAGTAAGCAGTTATCTGGGCAAGCATTAGATTGTAATACATTTATAACTTGTAATATTTCCATTATACAATTATCACAAGTATTGCAATTGTTTTCATTATTATTACACATATAATCCACTCCTTTATTTCTATTCATTAATATGGTATGAAATGTAATTAAATTTGTTTACATATTTTCCCTAGTTTATTAAATAGAATAAATAAAAATAAGCAATTTATTTGCTTATTTTACTGTAAAGGTTAGTCCACTTGGTTTATTAGAAGTATTATTAAATTTATTGGCATCTGCTTGTGTTCTTGCATATCCAATAGTTGCTTGTGCATTTTTAAACATATAATGCATATCTTTTGTATTGGCTGTATCAAAACTACTTAAGTCTAAATTATTTATTTTTTTTGCTGAATATCCATTATGCTCTATACTTATTGCTTCAGCTTGTGTAAACATATAATCCATTTTATTTACTTTTGAAGTATTAATAGAATTATTAAACTGTATTGATTTTATATTACTAACAGCATAACAACCATTCATTTTAAAAAAACTAAATAAGTGCGACGAATCTTTTGGAAATGATATTTTTCCTTTTCCAACTATAGTTATATCTAAAAGTGATGATGATTCTGACTAATTTATGTTATAGAGTTATACCTTTATCTTTTCCAAGTGTTAATTTTAATTGAGAACTATCAAGTTTGTTAAATTCTAAACTTCTAAGTAAATTTAATATTTCTTCTGTTGTTTCTTCATTTGATAATTCTATCATCATGTTACTTTTAACAAATCCATTTTCTATTAATGCATCTATAAATATTAAAATTGATTTTTTTAAATCTTCAAAATAGCTATCTTGTAATCTTTCAATAGTAATTTCACTTTCATTTTCTTTTACTTCAAGTGCATATACACTGGCAAAGTTTCTTAATATTTTTCTTTGTTCTATAATACTATAACTATCCTTTGTTTTTAAAAATAATTCCATTAATTTATCTAAATCATCTAATGTTATATTAGTTTTTTCTTCACTATCAGTTACAAAATGCATAATATATTCTTTTCTTAGTTCTTCTAATTTATCTGTGATAGTCGTATTTTCTCCTTTTGTAAATAATAGTTCAAATTCTAATTTTGCCTGTAATGATATAAGTGTTGCGAGTGAAATTGTTTTATTTTTTAATATATCTTCTTCACTTAATGCTTTTTCATATTGTTCACTAAATTCTTTTGCTTTGTCTGGATTTATTTTCTTTAGTCTTTGTAATAGATATTCTATACTTTCCATTATCACAGTCATATTATCTTGGTTTTCTCTTTGTTTCTTTTCTTTCTTTTTTGGTTTAATAACAGATACTTCTACTTCTTCTGCTAATGTATTAGTTTTTGAATTCGCTATTATTCTATTTAAAAACTCTTCTTTTCTCTTTGCATGTCTAAATCCATAATCAAACCTTGTCTCATATTCTTCTATATCATTTGGACTAGCAACTTCATTATCAACTAATATTGTATCTAATTTTGCATAGTTTCTATGGCTAAAGCTTTGTCTTATAGTTAATACAAAATTAGATCCATAAGCCAAATCACTGGTTTTTTCTATTTCATATTTTTTTATGCAGATTGAATTGTCACTTCCAATTGGAAATAAACTACCAGTTAATATTTCTTTTCCATAAACATTTCCGTCTTCGTCTTCTACTTTTTCATATATTATTTCTCTACTTGATTCATGCCCATAAAAATCATGAGTTAATTTTCCATATTCTTTATCTAATAGACTTATTATTTCTTTATCGCTAATGGTATAACTTTCATCTTCATCTAACTCATCTAATATTTTTCCTAAAAATTTAGCTAATTTTGAATTATCTTTTGCATCTATACTATGAAATTTTTTTTGATTTTCATTTCTGATACTGTTCTTTTGCCAATAGTATTCTAATCTAACTTCCTCATCTTCTATATTTTCTACTGGTATTACTTTTCCTTTATATAACATGTCATCACCTGCTGGTACTATATTATAATATAATTCGATCAAAAAGAAAAGAACTATTACTAGTTCTCATAAACACTAACTTGTTTTCTGTCTTTTCCTTTTCTTTCAAACTTTACATTTCCGTTAATTTTAGCATATAAAGTATGATCTTTACCCATTCCTACATTGTTTCCTGGATAAATCTTAGTTCCTCTTTGACGATAAATTATTGCTCCAGCTTTAGCAGTTTGACCATCACTTAGTTTAGCACCTAATCTACGACCAGCAGAATCTCTACCATTCTTTGTAGAACCAACACCTTTT
>CAKOKV010000190.1 GCA_934095805.1 uncultured Bacilli bacterium
AACTTGTGTCATATTCTATTTACCTCTATATAAAATATATAACAAATAAATAATTTTGTAAATAAAAACTCTATTTAAATAATTAAACAGAGTTTTATTTTTGTTTTCTTGATAAAGCAAATCCTCCCATATCTTCAATAATATCATCAAGTACCGTATCATCTACTTCACCAGTCTTCGCTTTATCATCTAAAATAATTTGTTCTTTCAAGTCATCAATTGATTTCTTATAACTTTCTTTTTTAATTTGTTTAAGAATTTCATCTTTAAAAGTATCTAAATATAATAAAAATTGTATTTCAGAACTAATAGAACTATCCATTTTTAATATAACATCATCAGAATTTTTTGGTTTTACATCTAAATTATTTGTATAAGAATTAATTCTATCTACTAATTCCATTCTATAATATGTTGCAGATTCATTATCTAAATTACTCATTAAACTACGAATCTCTTTTACTTTTTCAACTATTTCATTTTTTAAACTAACTCTATCATCTTTGCTTAAATCCTTACTTTCAGATTCATTTTTTTCATCATCTTCTACTTTTTTCTTTTTTATTTTATTGTATTCACTAACACTTTCAATAAGACTCTTACTAGATAATACAACAGAAGCTAATGTAAAAATAGCAGGAGGAATCGCAACAGAACCTAAATATAAATTTAATGACAAATCAGATAATGGTGCACAAGCTATTGAACATAACAAAGTCGCAACAGCAGTCTTAAGTATAAAAGATGAAAGCACTCTCATATTCTTATAAAGATTTTTCTTTAATATACCACCAAATGTTTCAAAGTTCTTATGTTTATATTTTTCTACTCTTCTTTTAATTCTTTTACAATTAGCAAACTTTTCAAGAGAAAGAAATTCTTGATATTGTTTCTTGCTTAAACCATTCATATCAAAATTACAAATATATTCTTCTCCAAGTTTATCAAACATTGTAATAGAAAAATTAAAATCTACAGAACAAAAAGATTCAAAATTATCAACTTTTTCTACATTCATTGAAATAATTTTTCCAAGAGAAATATCATTTTTTATACCATATAATATGTCTTCAACATCACCATCATATATTTTATGACCAACAACATCATCACTTTCACAACTGATAAAACCACTCTTATTTACTTTGTAATCTATTTCTTTCATAATTCTCCCCCTTCACAAGTACTGCATATTATAACACTTATGATACATTAAGTCAAAATAAATTAAGACAACAAAAAACCACTATTTCTAGTGGTTATTTCCTATTTGGTGGAGAATACCGGACTCGAACCGGTGACCCTCTGCGTGCAAGGCAGATGCTCTAGCCAACTGAGCCAATTCCCCATATAGGTAGGCACTTGATAACAATCAAGCATACTAATACTACCATATACATACTTAAAAAGTCAAGTATAAATTTATTATTTTGATAAAATATTAACTATTTCTAAAGCTAATTTAAGATTATCATGTCTAATAACATTATTTTCAACCTTAATTAATGGTTTACTTATATTTTCAATCTTAATATTTTCACTATCAATTAATACTAAATCTTTTTGTTCAGTTGTCTCATATATCTTTTGAGTTTCAGCACTTATTTCTTCACTATTAGTTACAACAATATCAATTTTTCTTTTACCAAGATAACTGTTTAATAAATTAATATGATCACTAACTTTAAAATCATCAGTTTCCCCAGGTTGAGTCATAACATTACAAACATATATAATTTTAGAATTAGATGAATCAATCGCATCAATAACTTCCTTACATAACAAATTAGGAATAATACTAGTATAAACACTACCCATACTAAGTAATATAGCATCACTCTCTTTAATCTTATCTATAACAGTACTGTTAACTTTAGGTTCATCCTTATAAAATACTTTTTTAATTTTCTTAGGTGACATTGTAATATTATGTTCTCCTTCAATAATACTACCATCTTCCATTTCACCCATAAGAACAATATTATCATCAGTTAATGGTAATACTTCACCTTTAAGATTTAATATCTTACTTATTTCTTTAACACCACTACTTAAATTACCACAAATATCAGACATTGCTGTCAATAATAAATTTCCTATATTATTTCCATTTAAATCACAATCGCCTTTAAATCTATAACTAAATAATTCAGAAACAAAATCCTCTGTTTCACTAAGAGCAATTAATACTCTTCTAACATCTCCCATTGCTGGTATATTAAACTGTTCTCTTAATTTCCCAGTATTTCTTCCATCATCAGCAACCCTAACAACAGCAGTAATATTAACTGGAAATTTTTTTAGGCCACTAAGCAATAC
>CAKOKV010000191.1 GCA_934095805.1 uncultured Bacilli bacterium
TTAATCTTTTATGATTAACTTTTCATTTTCATTAAGTTTAATTTTATAAATTCCAGTTTTAGGACAAATATATTCAAAAACAGTATTGTCTACTTCAAGTACTACTTTATTATCAGTTTCATCCATATCAGAATTTACCTCACTTTCCTCTTTTTTAGGTTTGTATTTCTTCATTGTATTACTACCTACAACATGCTTATCTGTATAATAAGTATAATTAAATGGATTTACTCTTTTCTTATTAATATATACTTCATAATGACAGTGTACCCCAAATGAATAACCTGTATTTCCCATGATTCCAATAACTTGACCTTGTTTTACTTTATCTCCTACTTTTACAGTAACACTATTATATTTTAAATGTGCCATAAGAGTATAAACTCCATTACCATGATTTATTTTAATATAGTTACCATATGTTATATTCTTAGTTTTACCATTAACATTATTTTTAACATAAGTAACAACACCATCAGCAGGACTTATTATCTTATGATCTGGTCCACCATACTTTTTATCCCAACCAAGATCTATTGCTTTATGAGTACTTTTAAATCCTTGAGTAACACCAACATAATAACATGGAAATATTAATTTCATTATTCCCTTTGTATCTCAGTTATACTATTAATAGATGAGTAAGATTTAAATAGTTTATCTTCAAAAACTTTATATAAAGAATCAGCTCCAAGAAAACTAAATAATCCTACCCAAGCAGCATTTATAATATCATAATCAGTAAATGATAAAGTGAAAACAATACCAAATAACATAGATATTAAAAATGATATATATATTAAACAAGAGCTACATTTAACTATAGATACAGATTTAAATTTTTGTACAAATGCAGTAGACAAAACACTAGAAACAGAACCTATAACAAGTAAAGATTTAATTAATTCAATATTCATATTCATAAACTTCACCTACTATATTATAAGTAAACTCATAAATATTGAATATTTAATTAACACAATTTATCAATAATATCACTTAAATATTCACCACTATTTAAAATAATTTTATTCTTTATATTGTTCTTTTCACAATCATCAATATGAGTATCCCATCTTGAAAAGAAACCATCTACAAATTCTTTATCACTACCTCTATCAATTGCTCTTTTACGATATTCTTCCATAAGTTCTCTTTTAGGATATACAAGTATATAAGAAATATTTCTTTTATTCATCTCATGCAATATATCTCCATGAGTAGTAATTAAAACAAAATCATATTTATCTTTTAATGCTAAAACACATTCAATATATATATTAACCCAATCATCTTTTTTCTTAAAATAAGTTGTATCAAAATCAATTATTTTATAATTTTTATATTTTAAAACAGAACTTTTACCTATATTTGAAAATCCACTTATTATTTTTCCCATAATTACCTCATCACTATATTTTTAATTAATATTAAATTCTGCTGTTATATAATACTTTTTACATTCAGTTTCACATGGTAAATCTTTTATTTCTGTAACTTCTTTAACAATTCTATATTTACCTTTTTCTAATTTTCCATATACATATTCAAAAGATATATTAAATGTTAACTTATTATTTACATCAGGATAATATGCCATAGCATTAACATTATTAGAATGTAATGTTTCCTTATTATACCATTTACCATTTCTTTCATAATCTATTCTATAATCTTCACCATACATATATTTATTTTTATTATAATCAGTAATAATTACTTTAAGACTTTTATTTGTAATATTTATTGCTTTCATACTAACACCTGAAAGTTTATCTATTAAGGAATCACTTATATCTTTATTAACATATATTTTATTATTTATTTGTTCATTCTTTTTTCTACTTGTTTCATTAACTTCAAGTAAAGTAGAATATTTAAAAATATTTTCAATATTATCACTAAATTTTTCATAAGTCATAAATGTAAATTCATAAGTTTTTCCTGGTATTAAAACATAAGAATTATTTATACTTATATTTCCTACCTCACCACTATTTTGCTCTAATTTAACAAAATAGAATTCAGGATCATTTTTATCAATTGTAGAAGACAATACTTTATATGTTCTAGTAAAATTTATATTAGTATTTTTATTATGACCACAATATTCCCCATCAAGTTTATCAACCATTTCATCATTACCAATATAAATATCTTTATTACCATCAATAGTATTACAAAATATTACAGAATATCCACCTTTTTTATATATTGAAGTCCCACCATCATAAAGCATTAGTTTTGTTAAATTTTCTTGTGATAATTCTTTTTCTAGATATTCTTTAAATTTATCAAAAGTTGTTTGT
>CAKOKV010000192.1 GCA_934095805.1 uncultured Bacilli bacterium
CATCAGCAAAGTCTTTAATATGTCTTTTTACTTGACTAATATTATCTCTTTGAAAAGGATGATTAACCCCTTTAATTTCCACTAAAATATTTATCCTATTTAATTTGAAATATAAGTCTTGTTTCTTTAGATCTTTACCATCAATTGATACTTTTAGCATTTCTTTTAAAATCTCTTCTACAACTTCAACTAATTTTTCTCCACTAGTATATAATATTGATTTATAAAAATCATTTTGTTGCTTCCTTTCCCTTAATAAATTTTGCTCATTTAATAATTTATCTAATTTTTCATTATTTTGTTCTAAACTCAAGTTTAAAACTGCATCATCTAATATATTTACACTATTTAACCAATCTACAATTTCATTACTTTCTTCTTTATCAATTTGCAAAATATATTTAATCATATTAGGCATTCTCGATGTATCAAGCTGACCTTGTCCATAAAATTCTATATGTGGATCATGCATTATTATAGTATTATTCTTTTTTTGTATATAAAATTGCTTAGTATTTTTTATATTACATACGCCTTTACAATATGAAGACGTCATGCTGTACGCTTCATCATGATTCGAATAAGTTGCAGGACTATAATTCCAATTTGGAGTATCTAATACTGAGCAATCTGATAGTTGAAAATTTATTTTATATTTATCTGCTAAAAATTTCATTCCATCATTCTCCGGTTTATTATTTTCGTGGTATACAAATATTAATGGTTTATTCTGTTTTTTTACCTCATCAAAAAATAATTTGTTTTTCTCATAATTATTACTTAAAAAATCTATCGTTATAATATACGCATCATAAGATACCAATGATATATTATCAAGTCTATACTTATTTACAACATTATAATGCAAATGGTTAAGAATCTCACTAAAGTTTGTTGTTTCATTGATATTATCACATAACTGTAAAATATTCATACCTATCACTTCCTTAGGTATATATTATATACTTTTGTGAATAAAAGATAAAGACTTCACTAGATGAATAGTGAAGTCTTACTTACTATATTGATTTTTTCCTTTTCTACCATAAGGATTACGAGCAATATTTAAATTTTGATATTCAAAAGTACAATTGGGTATAACCCCATATTTATATTGTATTGTTATTACTCTATTTTCATCAATAACTATTCTATCTATTAACGAATGAACTAATTCTTTTTTAGATTTATTTAAATCTAATAATTTTTTTATTTTCTTTGTATAATCTGGTAATTCATTTAATTTAGATTTAACCTCATATTTTCTAATTTGATCCTCATCTATACTTTGATTGATAAGTTTTAATTTTTCTTCAAAGAGTTTCGCCAATTCTTTATAAGTATCTGCTGTTATCACTTCATTAAATCTATCTTCATATAAAGCCGTTAGTCTTTTAGTTATTTTTTCTTTTTCAACTAACAAATTATTAATATTATTATCTAAATTTCTAGTTTGTTTTTGAACTTCAATTTGAACTTTTTTATTTAATTCTTCAAAATCTAATTCCTCTAATTGTTTACTTACATCTTTAGTAAACTTTTCCATTATTTGATCTTCTAAATAATTATAAGGAAAGAAATGTGAACTACATTGTTCTCTAATTGGATCTCTTGCATATCTATTACAATTAACAGTCCAATAATCATGATTTTTTCTATATAGAACTGATAATCTATTACCACATTCTTTACAAAATAACTTTCCTTCTAAAAGTCTTTTTTCTCTTCTATTTTTAGGTTGAACATCTTTTGTATTCTGCTTTATTAATTTAGATATATATTCAAATGTATCTTTATCCACTAATGGCTCATGGGTATTTTCAACTATCATCCACATACTTTGATCTAAAGTTATCTTTTTCTTAGCTTTGTAATTAACTTTAGTTTGTGTATGTTGAATCATATCACCGGTATATATTCTATTAGATAAAATCTTTTTTATAGAAGATATATTCCATTTATCTCTATTAATAAGTCTTATTGAATAATTAGTTTTTTTATAACCACTTGGTGTTGGATAACCCTTTTCATTTAACATAGTTGCTATTCTAGATGGACCTATTCCATTTTTTCTCCATTCAAATATTTGTTTAACAATTGGAGCAGTCTCTGGATTTGGAATTAAATGTCCTTTATCTTCTGGGTCTCTCATATATCCAAAACAAGGTAAACTTCCTACGAATTTTCCATTTTTTCTTTTTTCATTTAAAACATTTCTAATTTTAACTGAATTTTGTTTACTATAATAATCATTACAAGCAATTATAAATGTTGAAGAATCATTACTAGCTTGATTTTTAAAACT
>CAKOKV010000193.1 GCA_934095805.1 uncultured Bacilli bacterium
TTCTTATTTCTTCTATCATTTTATTTTCCTCCTAATATTATTATTCGAAATAAAATGATGAAACACTTCTTTTTTATGAAATTTTTACAACTAAAAATCTGTCAAAAAATGACAGATTTATATTTAATACATTTATTTATATAATGTTATTTCTTTTTTGTTTTGTTATTATTGTTTACTTTTGTTTCTTTTACTTCTTCATGAGCAACAGTTGTTTTTTTACTATTTTCAATAGCAGCAACTATTTTCTTAGTATTACATCTATTTGTTAATACAATAACTACTGTTGAAGCAACTACTAAACAAATTGTCCAAATGATAACTGTAAAATTAGATGGATTTAAAATCTTATCCCATTTTTTACTGTATTCATATTCTTCAAATACATCATATTTATCATCTGCATCATATAAAGTCTTGATAGCTGATTTAATACTTTCATCATAAGATTCAGTATATCCTCCAAAAACTTTATCTCCTATAATTATATAAGGAACTCCGCTTGCTGGTTCATTCATAAATGTAGAAATTTCACTTAATAAGTTAGAATTTTCTTCATTATACCAAGTTTCAAATGAAACTAATTTGAAGTATTTTCCATATTCTTCTGTAATTCCATTTAAGAATTCTAAGAATTTTCTACAATATGCACATCCCTTTCCTCTAAATAAATAGATTGTAATTTGATCATCAGTTTCTTTGTAATTTTCAAATTTAGCTTTAATTCCTTCTTCTTCTAAAGTTTGTTCAAGGTTTAAAGTACTGTATTGTTCAGCAGCAAAAGCTTTAACTGGAATAATGATTGAAAGCAACATTAAAACGATAACAGCAATCTTCTTCATAATAAATCTCCTTCCTACAATATACATTTTAAAGTATTTATTATTAAATTTCAATAATTATTTAGTTATTTTAAATATTTGATTGTGAAAACTGTACCAATATTTGGAGTAATTTTTGCAGTTATACTTCCGCCTTCTTTTTCAATAATTGTTTTTGATAAAGAAAGTCCTATTCCTATACTATCTTCACTACCATTTTTTCCTTTATAGAATCTATCAAATATATGTGGTAAATCTTCATTATCTATTCCTTTTCCATTATCTTTAATGAGTATTCTTGTATATAATTTATTTTCACTATAATTTATTTCTACTACTCCATACTCATTAGTGTGTTCAATTGAATTTTTTAATATATTTGTTATACTTTCCACTTGCCATTTATAATCACATAACAATTTAATATTATCATCACCTGAAACTTTTATTGATATATTTTTTAATTCTTTTATCATTGAAACATTTTTTATACTTTCATTAATTATATCTTTAATATATACTTCTTCTTTATTGAATTTAACAACATTAGCATCAAATTTTGATAATTTTAATAATGACATTACTAAAAAGTTTATATTTATTATTTCTCGCTTTATATTTATAAGAAATGTCTTTCTTGTTTTTTCATCCATATTAGGATTATCTAATATATTATCTATCATTATTGTTATACTTGTTAAAGGTGTTTTTAATTGGTGAGATATATCTCCAAGAGAATCTTTTAGATTTATTTTATCTTTTATACTATTGTCAGCAACTTGTCTTAACATTGTAGTTGTTTTAGATATTTCGTTTTTTAATATTGATAATTCCCCTTCTTTAAAATCATTTATATCTATATCAAACTGTCTATTATTGATTTTTGATATCATTTTAGTTATTTCATTTATTTTTTTAGAATTATTTTTATCATATATATAAAATATTAAAATAATTATTATGTCAAATAATATTGTTAATAATAAAGATATAATTGTTATTCTTTTATTAAAGTTATCATTTTCAATTATTCCGTTATTATCATTAATACCATATTTATCTAATATATCTATATTATTAGTTTCAGTATTTAATATTTCAATAATATCACTTTCTTTTATATCTGGATACTTTTCTTTAATATTATTAATTATTATATTTATTTTATTATTATAATTATTTGTATATGTTTTGTATTCATATTTATTTATTATAAACAATAATAAAACATTAGCTATTAACAATATTAAAAATGATATTATATATTTTTTTATTCTTCTATTCTTCATCTATTCTATAACCTATTCCTTTTATAGTAACTATTATATCACTATTTAGTTTTTCTCTTATTCTTTTCATATAAACTGTTACAGTGTTGTCATTAACATCATTACCAGTCCATTCCCAAATACTATCTATTATTCTATCTCTTGTTACTACTTTATTTATATTTTC
>CAKOKV010000194.1 GCA_934095805.1 uncultured Bacilli bacterium
TCAAAGAAAAAGAAGTTGAACTTACTAGTATTTAGTAAGTTTTTTATTTCAATTGATAAATATATGTGTTATAATGATTAATAGATAATAGGAGTGATATTTATGTTCAATGTTGATGCATATAAAAAATCATATAAGAATTTCATTGATTATTTAAATGGTTATTCTAATTCTTTATTATCAAAGATAGGAGAATGTGATAAAAATATTGCTTTATGTGATGTTTTAGGAGAAATAAAGCAAACTAAAGACATTAAAACTATTCTTGATAATAAAGATTTTATTATATCTTTAAATCCTACAGTAGATAGTTATTTTAAAATAATTGATTTTTTTATGAAGAATGATGCTCTTGATGCAGAACAAGTTTCTTCTGCAGTTGAAGCTTTACTTAATATTGATGAAATAAAGAATTATGAAGTTACTAAAAAGACTATGTTTGAAAATAAGTCTTCTTTTGAGAGCGAATTATCAAAAGTTAGAGCAATCATAAGTGGTAATGATTATGATATAGATTTTTTTAATTCTTTACTTTTATCTAGTTCTTTAAGTGATTCTGATAAGATATCTATTTTAAGTGGTCTTGCTTATGAAAGTTCTATGGTTAAATCTAATGTTAAAACTAATAGTGAAGAAAAATCTAAATCTGATAAAAAAGATACTAAATTTAAGACTAAAACTGATTTAGTTTCAGTTGAAAAATTAAATATTAAATATAATGAACTTACTAAGAAACTTGATGATTATAAAAGAAAATTATATTCTTTGTTTCAAAATAAGACTAAGAAACAACTTGAATATGCAGCTAACATTGCTAAATTATATAACTCTGGTCAAATTGAATTTGATGTATTAAATAGAAATTTTACTAATGATAGAATGCTTGTATTATTATTTAGTTGTAGTGAATATCAAGAAACTATTAAAGTATGTTTAGATAAAGCTGAAGATAATAAATTAAATAAGGTTGATTATGATGAGGTTAGTTATTATATTAATGAAATGGAATCTAAATTAGATGTTATTTCTAAATATTATGAATTAGAACTTTCTAGAAATAAACCTGTTGAAGTTAATTATGATGATGGTGTTAGAACTATTTTCTTGTTAGATAAAGATGGAAATCCTGTTATTGATTTTGATAAATTCAATGCTGATGAACTTGGAAAAGTAAATTCTTTATTAGATAAATGTGAAAAGAAAAATAAGAGTGAAAAATCTATATTTCTTCATAATATTAGTAATGTTGACTTTGATGTTTTAGTTGGAAGATTTAGTTCACTTATTTGTTCTTATGTTTATCTTGAGAATGGATCTATTCTTGTATTAAATCTTGGTTCTAAACAAAAAGGATATGATGAAACAGAAAAAATATTATCAAAATATCTAGATAGTATTAAAGCTGTAAGAGATGAATCAAAAGTAGTTAGTTCATATGATATGTATTCTAAACAAGATGAATATAGAGATAGTATTAGAGATAATTATGGAATTAATGTTTCTAAGCCAGAAGAGGTGAAATTATGAAATTAGATACAGCTGATGAATTATTTTATTCTATTAGAAATGATTGTTTAAAGTTGATTTCATCTAAGAATGTTAATCTTGATGATTTATCATATTCTATAGGGTGTAGTACTGAGAAATTAATTTCTTTATTTAATAAAAGAGACAATGATTTAATTATATATTTTAAAATTTATAATACATTAGTAGAATGGTAGGTGATGATATGCTTGTTGATATAATTAATTTAAGATTAAATAGTTTATATTCAGAATTAGAAAAACTTAATAATGCTTTTAGTCAAAGTGAATTAGATGAATTAGAACTTATATCTATTAAATGTGAAGATTTTTTATCTTCAATGTCTGATGATAGAGCTAATATCGCTTCTATTGATACTGATGATATGACAGATATACTTATTAAATATGGAAATAATCCTTATGATAAGATGGAAGTTGCTGAAAAATTCAGACATATAAAACTTGTGTATAAAGGGATTGAAGCTGGATTAGATATTTCTATTAGTGAAAGTCAGAATGCATTTTTAGAAAGTTATATTACTAATGTTATGCAAGTCGTAAAAAATATTAGTCAAACTATTAGTGAAAAGAGTGAAGCTAAAGTTAAATCTGAAGGTGAACTTGGAAAGTTAAATGATTCTATTATTGATTTAGAATTATTATTAGAAAAAATAACTGATGTTAATAATAATGATATACTAGATGAAAATGATTTTAATGTATTTAGTACTGTTA
>CAKOKV010000195.1 GCA_934095805.1 uncultured Bacilli bacterium
TATCTACCCTTCATAACCATTACCCCCTTAATGATTTAGTAAGTAGATTATACCACAAAAGTGTCAAATTGTCAAATTAAACTTGATTTTTTTATGTTTTTTTGATATATTGTGTTATTTTATTAGATTATTTTCTTAGTTTATACATTAATATTTCATCATTTAAAGGACTTAAACCAATGAATTCAAAGTTTTGATCGTAAGCACATAATCGTCTTAATAATTCAAATAACTTGTCTGTTTTTAGTCTTTTTATGGTGTCTTCTTTACCAACTATGTGTTTAAACCATTCTTTGTCTAATTCATATTCTCTTCTTAAACTTAGATTTTCTTCTGTATTTCTACTATAGATTTTTCTTATTTTTTCAATTGGCCATTTTGAAGTGAAAGTTGTTTTTTCAGTTTCACTTAATATTTTATGATAACCATAATTTAATGATTGGTTCATTGGTACTTTTATATATGTTATACCTTCTCTTTTTAATATTTCTAAGAATAAAATTAAAGAATATAATTGATTTGGGTGTACTCTTGGGTTTTCTATTCCTTTGTTTAATTTATATAGTTTTCTTTCTATTTTTTTATTTGTTATATTAAATAAATTATTTTGTACTCCATATATATAGCATATTCTTTGTCCATTTTCTTCTTTAATATCATAAAGTACCCTTGAAATTGTATGTGTATTATCATTTTCTTCTAATCTGAAATTCATACTTCTAGTAGTTTCATCCCATGATTCATTAACAGAAACTTCTGCAAAAGATTTTATACCTTCAAATGTAGTTATATATGTTTCTTCTTTATATTTATCTAGTGTTCTATCTTTATAAAATGATAATTCTTTTTTAAGAAACGATATTACATCTATAAAGTCATTTTCGTCCATTCTAAGCCATATTCTAACTAGTAATGACATTGTTATATTTCTTTCATTACAATGACGGTTATACTCTTTAAATAGCTTTATTTGCTCATTTACTATATCAACTAATAATTCAAAAAATAATACTGGATCTTTTATAATAATTGTTTTTGAATTTGGATTTCTATTGTTTTCTGGTTTTAATAAAATTAAGTCTTCATCTGTTATACTTGGTGTCCAATAATCTTCTTTCTTAAATGGATTCTTTTTTACATAATCAAATAATCTCATACCATTATTATCAAATATGAAATTAATATTAGGTATTTCATTTTCACCTTTTATGCTTGGTATACAATATATAACAAATAATTCAATAAGCTCTTTAAAATTAATCATAATATCACAAGTCAATATACTAACATAATAAAAGAAGTATTTCTACTTCTTATTATTAATTTCTTCATGAATTTTATTTATAAATTCTTCTATACTTAATGTATTAGTTTCTTTTTCACCACGAAGACGATAACTTATTGTTTCATTATCTCTTTCTTTATCTCCTAAAATTAGAGTATAAGGTACTTTTGAAATAACACTTTCTCTCATTTTATAATTTAGTTTTTCATCTCTATCATCTAATTCCACTCTTATATTTTCTTTATCTAGTAAATCTTTTATTTTTTTAGAATATTCTAGATGATATTCCATATTTACTGGTATTATATTTATTTGTTTTGGAGCAAGCCATAGTGGTAAAGCTCCTTTTGTTTCTTCTAAAATATATGCCATGAATCTATCTAATGATCCTAAGATTGCTCTATGAAGAACTACTGGTGTTTTCTTTTCTCCATCTTTATCAATATATTTTAGATTGAACTTTTCAGGTAAACAGAAATCTAATTGACAAGTTGAAAGTGTATATTCATTTCCAACTGCTGGTTTAACATTAACATCTAATTTAGGTCCATAGAATGCTGCTTCTCCAATTTCTTCTGTATATTCAATACCAAGTTCATTTAATACTTCTCTTAGCTCATTTTCGGCTTTATTCCACATTTCATCATCTGGATGGTACTTTTCTTTATCTTCTGGGTCTCTTAGTGATAAAACACATCTATAATCAGTTATATTAAAATCTTTATAAGTATCGAATATTAAGTCTACTACTGCTTTGAATTCTGATTTTATTTGATCTTTTGTTACAAATAAATGAGCATCATTTTGACAGAAATGTCTTCCTCTTTCAATACCTTTTACAGCTCCACTTGCTTCGTATCTAAAGTCATGAGCTATTTCACCTATTCTTATTGGTAAATCTTTATATGAATGTAATTTATTAGCATAAATCATCATATGATGTGGACAGTTCATAGGTCTTAATACAAA
>CAKOKV010000196.1 GCA_934095805.1 uncultured Bacilli bacterium
ACCTTGGACTGGTTCTTTTTTCTAAATCTCTGCATATTATATATTAATTCCTTTTACTTTTCTAAAAGGCTTTATATAGATTTCTCTGGCAGGGTTCTCTTGCCAGATTTTTATATTGCTCTAATATCAAGTTCATTAAGAACTTTCTCAAAATATTCTGGTAATGGAGCCTCTAATTTCATATCTTTTCCTGTAATCGGATGTTTAAATTCCAAAGACTTTGCATGTAAGCATTGCCCCACAATTCCAAACTCATTTTTCCCATTTGAATAAATATAATCTCCTATAACAGGATAACCAATATGAGCTAAATGTACACGTATTTGATGAGTTCTACCTGTTTCGATATTTATCTCTAATAATGTATATTTATCATATCTTTTTAAAACTTTAATATGAGTTACTGCATTTTTTCCGTTTTTAGTAACAGCCATCTTTTTTCTATCAGAATTACTTCTACCTATAGGCATATCTATAGTAGCCTCATTTTCCTTAACGATTCCTCTAACTAATGCAATATATGTTTTTTTAACCTCATGTCTTTTAATCTGTTCACTCATATTAACATGTGCTATATCATTTTTAGCAACAATTAAGAGTCCAGAAGTATCTTTATCTAATCTATGAACTATACCTGGTCTAATCTCCCCACCAATTCCAGATAAACTATCTTTACAAATTGCCATAATCGCATTAACTAAAGTTCCATCAGGATTACCATTTGCAGGATGAACAACCATCCCTTTAGGTTTATTTACTACAATAATATCTTTATCCTCATAAATAATATCAACAGGAATATCTTGAGCCTTTAACTCAATTTCTACTGGCTCTTGTTCCTCAACTGTAATATTATCACCTTTAGCAATTTTATAAGAAACTTTAGTTATTTTTTTTCCATTAACAACAACATTTCCTTGTTCAATTTGTCTTTGAGCAGAAGATCTAGTTGTCTCTTCATCTTTACTTGCAATATATACATCTAATCTTTTACTGTTTTCTTCTTCATTTACTATATAATTTTTCATATTCTTCCTTTCTGCGCATTTGGGACCGGTTCTGTTTTGTCCCAAGATTGGTACTTTTTTGTTCACTGCTCATTTGGGACCGGTTCTGTTTTG
This sequence comes from uncultured Bacilli bacterium, assembly GCA_934095805.1. The sequence continues at coordinate 1,122 of CAKOKV010000196.1, forward strand.
TTCAATTTATAAAAAACAAAATTATCATCTTGTTTTAATAATTCATACCCATCCAAATGTGAGTCTTGTATAATCATATTCATTTTAGAGTTTTTATATAAAATCACATAATTTATTTTATACTTATCAAATATATCTTCAAACCATACATCTAAATTAGAACTTTTCATAAAGTCCATAAATATATCTCTTCCACCATTATATTCTGGTGCATATAAATCACATCTTGAATCTATGAATACTGGGATTCCTCTATATAATAAATAACTTCCATAATTATATTCATTATATAGTCTTACATTTTTTATATCTATATTATTTTCTTCAAAATACTGTAATATATAATCACTCATTTCTACTGGATAAGTTTTTTTATCAATATAACTAGCTTTTATCTTTGGTTGTATAAAATATAAACTTAATATTAACACTAATCCTGTTATTACAGTACATCCAAACAATGTTGTTGAAATATTTATAAGTTTTTCATCTATGTTTTCTTCATTCTTCTTTAATTCAGAGTATATCAATCTATTTAATATAACCGAACATATTATTACAAACATTGTTGATTGTCTTTTTGAATATAACATCAAAAAGATTAAACCTCCTAGCATAAATAAATCTGTTAGTCTAATCTTAACATCTGTAAATGTTAAAATTGACACAAATATTATTAATATACTTAATATTCCAACACAACTTATTAATGTCATTGGTAAATGTTCATTTATATTTTGAGTTGTATTTCCTTGCATTGTTTTTATTAAATAGGTATATGGCGTTGTTCCTAGTGGTGTGCATAATCCTGTCAATACACATATTATCATTACTATAATTAAATATTTTGTTCCATCTCTCTTTTTTATTGAAACTTTGTACCCTTCAATTACTTCTTTTCCATGTTTTTGTGCAATTTTTTCTTCTATTATTGCTATTATATATTCAGCTATATATGGTAAATATAGTATAAACATAAATGGCCATACTGCAACATGTAGATTAGCTATTAATATCGCAATTAATATTAAGCCTATTCCATATCTCTTCTTACTTGTATCAACTAATTTTTCCATAAAATATAATTGAATCGTAAATAATATAAATGTTACTAATTGGG
>CAKOKV010000197.1 GCA_934095805.1 uncultured Bacilli bacterium
ATATTCTTCCAAATAACTATACTTGTTAATACTGTTAGCCTTTTTGTTGTTATCGTCATAAAAGCCTTTCAATCTCAACTTATTATAGGCATAATCTCCCAAAATGTAGTCAAAGCCTTCAAAATAATCAGTTACAAAAGACCCAGCTTCTTCATAATTGAATGCATTTTTATAATCTTTTACCAATTCATACTCATTGTTATTAAATACTATTCTCATAATTCTACCTCTCGTATAATTATATCATTTTAATTATAATTTGTATATCACTTTGCTCGTTAACCTTCAATAAGAACAATTTTTAAAATTACTTTATCAATTCATTAACCAATGACGAATTTAAATTACCAAAATAACAATTTGGTACTATTCCCTGCATCATTTTTATTGCTATAGGAATTTTTTGATTTATTATAACTCGTCCGGCTGCTATTGGCATGTAAATTTGCTGACTAACATCTATATTAACGTAAACCGTAATCAGTGCATTATTTATCCCATAATAATCTATTTTAGTATCCACATACGATTCTATTTCACCAGCTATTGATAATTTTACAGGAAGTTTGGGTCCTAAATTAGAAAGTAAGGCATTGTCAGTTACTACTCCTATTGGAATCTCGGTGATTATTCCTTGTTTAAGTTTATCAATATCAGTATTTATTAGAAATCCGTTCGATAAATTAATAACGTCTAAGTCTCCGCGTTCAATTGCTTTAAAATTATTAATCACGTTTGCTGTAATTGCATTTAAAATTTCATTAACCATAGCAGGGTCAAAATCCACACTTTGAATTTCATCATCTTTATTTTTAGTAATTATAAATAAATCCTTTGAAACCATTTGCTTAATGTTATCAGATGAAACCGAGTAATTAACAACGTATCTAGCAATTCTTCCAACTTCCACTTTAGCATACTCAATCATTTTTTTACCAATAATTCTTCCAACAAAATCTACAGTAAAAAATACAGCAATTGCTAACATTATTAACGTGATTAGTAAAACATACTTTTTTTTCTTTTTTCTTTTAGTATATGACCTTAATTTAATCCTTCTTCGCATTAAACTTCACCACTAAAATTATATGAAAAAAAAGTTCTAGATTATGGCTCTAGAACTTGCTTTAACCAAGCTTGAATATCAATATTGAAATGTTGTAATAGAAAGTAAACGACAACTCCAATAATTGCTAGTAATACAACAACTATCAAAAATATTAAAATTCCTTTTCTAATATCTGCTCTTCGTTCTTTTTTCTCATCAAAATTAAAGTCTTCTTCTGACAAATCCATTGACCTTGTATAGAAAGAATCATCCATTTTAGATTTTTTATCATCATCGTCGTCATCATCCTCATCAGCATCGATTTTAACGGCAATGCTATTGGTTGTCTCACCTTCATAATTTTCCGGTGCTTTAACTTGTAAATCAACACTTGTTGCCACTAAATCACCTAGCAAATCGCCATCATCTTTGGATTCTTCTTTTTTAATATCTGCTGCCAAGGTCTTAGAAGTAATAGTATTAATTAATTCTTCCAACCCTTCGTATTCATCTTTTTCTTTAGTATCGTTTGATTGTGACAAATACTTTTTATTTAAATCGGATAAGGCATTATAATCATCATTTTTTAATTTTCTCTTGCTTTCCAATTCATCAATATCATTACGATTTTTTCTTGCTTCTTCAAGAATTGTGTTTATATCAAAAACTTTTTCTTTTTCTTCGATTATTTTTGGAATTTCCTCCTTAGGTTCATCTTTTATTAAACCTTGATAATCTTTTAATTGTTGATAACTTTCCCTACTTTTTGGGACATCATTTAAAGAAGATAATTCAATTCTAGTTTGAGTATTAAAATCAACTATTTTTTCAAAACCAATTTTGTTATTTATATCATCATATAAATTTTGATTTCTTTGTAATCTACTAGTAGTTACCTTTTTTTCTTATTTATCATATCTATCTAAGCGGCTTCTCATCATCTCACCTCTTCTACTATTATTATTCTATCACATTATGTCAAAAAACAAAATAAATCTTGTAAAACTTCAGTAAACATTTGTAAATTTAACTAGCATTTTCTAAGCTTTTATTATATACTTTCTATATAAAGGAGATTGTGTATGAAAGCAAAGGTTAATAAAGAGATTTGTATTGGTTGTGGTGCTTGTATAGCAATGGTTCCTGATGTTTTTGAATTAGACGATGATGGATTAGCAA
>CAKOKV010000198.1 GCA_934095805.1 uncultured Bacilli bacterium
CAGTCATACTTGGACTAATTATAGTAAACAATCCAAACATAGGAGTTTTACCCCTACTCTTACATATTTTACCATCAATAACATAAAATACTAAAAACGAACCAATAATCATTAATATAGCTATTAGTGTATAACTAAATATATTAGAAATCATATGTAAAGTTCTTTTTCTTTTAAGCTTTTTATCCTCTTCCATAATACTTCACCTATTCGTAATCCTTTTCTACAACTATTTTAGCTATAAAAGTTTTACCAGATAAATAATTCTGATTTTGATTATTTTCTTTTAGTTTTATAGTTAATTTATATTCATGCATTGTCTCAGGTGTTATTATACCTTTACCTATTAAAGAAGTTTCAACAGGAACTGAAGTTTCATTAACTTCAATAACCGTATTATTAGAACTATTCTTATTAGATTTTCCAGTAATAGAATAAACAAAATTTTCATCAACTTTATCTATTAAAGGACTTTCTATTTCTAATTTTATTTTATATTTACCAACTGTATCTGTACTATAATTTTCAATTGAAAAATCAAGTGAAGTTTCAAAACCTGGTTCAATATTAGCTACATTAATTTCGTTCTTCTCTGCATATCTCATTAACATATTAGCAGTTTTAATAACAACCCTAGATTCATCACCATTTTTAATTTTCTTAACATAGTAAGCATATGAAGTTCCAATAAGCATAGTAAACAAAACTATCAAAACAAGTAAATAAATAATAGTATTACATTTATTAACATATTTACCCTCCATAAACTATCCTCCATACTAATAATATGATAACAAAAATATTAAAAATATACAATAATTCAAATAAAAAAGAATAAAATTTAACATTTTATTCTCATAAAATAAAAAGTAGTTTCAAACTACTTTTATATTTATTCAGTAATACCTTGAATAGTATCTGTTTCTAATGCAACATTAATCTTTGCACCAAATTTAGCTCCTTGAGCAGCATTTTGATCAGAACCAGTTTCTTTAAAATGAATAGTATAAGTATAAGTATGCTTTTCATATCCATTTAAAACTCCGTGTCCTAAAATTTTACTTGTAGTAGGAACTTGTTCTTCTGGAACAGAAACTAAAGTACCAACATTACTTGTTTTATCACTAACACCTGTTAAACTATGAACAAATGCATCGCCAGCAGCTGCTGATAAAGTGTTAACATCGATAACAAGACCAATCTTATAAGCAATACTTTCTGTAGCTTCAGAATCAGTATTAGCTATAGTGAATGTTTTAGTATCTTGTGGATCATCTTCTGGTCTAACATTTGTCATATTGATTAAACTACCATCAGTATATTCTACACTACCTAACTTAGCAGTAGTAACGATAATACTAGAAGCATTAGCATTTCCACTAACAGAGATACTGAACCATGCAAATGTTGCACCAACAATTGCTACTAATAAAGTTGCAATTCCAATTACAGATAAGAATATTGTTTGACCCTTACTGTTATCCATTTTCGTATCCTCCTTTTATGATATAATCATAACATTATTTTTTTTATAATTCAATTATTTTTATAAAATTTATGATAAAATATCTTTGTGATAAACATGAAAAATAAAATTAAAAAAAACATACCAGAACTATTATCATTCGTAATTCCAATATTAATAATGTTAATAGCTTGTTTAATAAGTAAAACTTATCCTCTAGGTGAACAAGCACTTTCAAAATATGATGGATACTACCAATACATTGGCTTTACAAATTATTACAAAACAGTATTATTAGGAAAAAATAGTTTATTTTATTCATTTAAAGGTTTATTAGGATTTAACTTCTATGCTACTGCTATATATTATTTATTTAATCCAACTAACCTACTTTGTATATTTAGTACTAATAACACTATACTAGAATATTATACCTTAATAATATTTTTAAGAATTGGTCTTTCAGGATTTACAATGTGTAAATATATTAAATATAAATATCCTAAACAATCTAATATAACATACATAATATTTAGTATCACTTATGCATTAATGGCTTATAATGTAACATATTATTTTAATTATATGTTCTTTGATACAATAGTTTTATTTCCAATAACTATGTTAGGTCTTCAAAAACTAATAGATAAAAATGATAACAGGCTTTATATAATATCTTTAACCCTATCAATACTGTCTAATTATTATATAGGATATATGGTATGTATATTCTCATTATTATATTTTATATATCAATCTTA
>CAKOKV010000199.1 GCA_934095805.1 uncultured Bacilli bacterium
ATTGTAATCACTGATAAAGGTCATGTTGAAAATAAGAATTTATCTATTGATGAAAACATACCATTAAGTGAGGTTGCGAAAACTACTGAGTTATTAAATAAGATGCTTGTTGGAACACCTATTGATGATGTACCTAGTAAGCTAGAATTTGAAATTAAACCTATAATAAGAAATTATATTGAAAATTATGAGGTTTTGTATAATGCTTTTTATAATGCATTATCTAATTTCACTAGTGAAAGGGATGTTAAGTTCAGTGGGAAGACTAATATATTAAAACAACCAGAATTCAGTACAGTCGATGATGTTAAAAACATTATAAGTAAATTTGAAAGCAAAGATATGGTGAATAAAATTGAAGAGGCTAATGATGAGGTTAAGGTATATATTGGTAGTGAGAGCGAAATTGATGACAATGTAACAATAGTTAAAACTAAATATAAAGCTAACAATGGAACTGAAGGAACTATTGCTGTGATCGGACCAAAAAGAATGGAATATGATAGAGTCGTAAATATGCTTGAATATTTAAAAGAACATATAGAGAGGAAGAAATAATGTCAAAAAAACATATAAAAGAAGAAGAACAAAATATTAATGAACAAACTAATAATGAAAGCACATGTGAGTGTGAAACTAATGAAGATAGTGGTTGTTCTGGATCATGTGCAGGATGTTCTGGATGCGGAAGCATAGACCCTGAAATGATGATTCAAATACTAGGAAGTAGAAATAAGGAACTTGAAGAAAAATATATGAGACTTCAAGCTGAATTTCTAAATTTTAAAACAAGAACACAAGGTGAAATTAGTAAAATGCTTCAATATGAAGGAGAAGATTTTATTAAAGAAATACTTGTTATTAAAGATAATTTAGAAAGAGCTGTTTCTATGGATGATAATGATTTAAGCGATGAAGTAAGTAAATTCCTAAGTGGATTTAAGATGATACTTGGTAGTTTAACTGCTTTACTTGATAAATATGAAGTCCGTGAAGTTGAATGTTTAGGTCATGAGTTTGATCCTCATGTATCTGAGGCTGTTTTAACTGAACACGACGAAAATAAACCTGAAAATGTTGTACTTGAAGTATACACAAAAGGTTATAGATATAAAGATAAGTTAATTAGACCAGCAATGGTTAAAGTTAACAAATAAAAAGGAGAGATAAATTATGGCAAAAATAAATAAAGTTATAGGTATAGATTTAGGAACAACTAATAGTTGTGTTGCTGTTCTTGAAGGTGGCGAACCAAAAGTTATTCCTAATGCTGAAGGAAATAGAACTACTCCTTCAGTAGTAAGTTTTAAAAATGGTGAAGTTAGAGTTGGAGATGTAGCAAAAAGAGAAGCTCAAACTTCTACTAATGTTATTAGTTCTATTAAGAGATTAATGGGTACTAAGGAAAAAGTTGAAGCAGAAGGTAAGAAATATACACCAGAAGAAATAAGTGCTAAGATTCTTATGAATTTAAAAGAAACTGCAGAAGCTTATTTAGGTGGTGAAGTAAGTAAAGCTGTTATTACAGTTCCTGCATACTTTAATGATGCTCAAAGACAAGCAACTAAGAATGCTGGTAAAATTGCTGGACTTGAAGTTGAAAGAATTATAAATGAACCAACTGCTGCTGCACTTGCATATGGTTTAGATAAACAAGAAAATGCACATACAGTACTTGTTTATGACCTTGGTGGTGGTACATTTGATGTATCAATATTAGAACTTGGTGATGGTGTATTTGAAGTTAAGGCTACTAGTGGTAATAATCACTTAGGTGGAGATGACTTTGATAATGCTATTATTGAATATATTGTAAAAGAATTTAAGAAAGAAAATGGTGTTGATTTATCAAAAGATAAATTAGCTATGCAAAGATTAAAAGAAGGTGCTGAAAAAGCTAAGAAAGATTTAAGTGGTGTTAAGACTACTCAAATTAGTTTACCATTTATTACACAAGGTGAAAATGGACCTTTACATGTTGATATGACATTAACAAGAGCTAAATTTGAAGAATTAATTAGTGATTTAGTAGAATCTACTAGAAAACCAGTTAGAGATGCTTTAAAAGAGGCTAAATTAACTAAGAATGATATTGATAAGGTATTACTTGTTGGTGGATCTACAAGAATTCCTTGTGTTCAAGATTTAGTTAAAGAAGAACTTGGTAAAGAAGGAAGTAAAGAAGTTAACCCAGATGAG
>CAKOKV010000200.1 GCA_934095805.1 uncultured Bacilli bacterium
CTTAAATATTAATATTTGAAAGGATGGAAATATGAAAGAAAGATTAGAAATTATACAAGAAAGATATGATTATTTATGTAATGAATTATTAAAACCAGAAATATATGAAGATTATAAAAAGATGCAAGTTGTTTCAAAAGAAAAGAATTCAATTGAACCAATAGTTAATGCATATAAAAAATATAATACTATATTAGATGATATAGAGGCAGCTAAGGAAATGGCTCATGATCCAGATATGAAAGATTTTGCTAATGAAGAATTAGAAAATTTACATAGTGAAAAAGAAGAATATGAGAAGAAATTGAAAGTATTACTTTTACCAAAGGATCCTAATGATGAAAAGAATGTTGTTATGGAAATTAGAGGTGCTGCTGGTGGTGATGAAGCTAATATATTTGCTGGTGATTTATTTAGAATGTATTCTAAATATGCTGAAAAGCAAGGATGGAAATTAGATGTAACTCATGAAGTGCCTGGTGAAAGTGGTGGATACTCTCAAATAGAATTTATGCTTAGTGGAGAGAGTGTTTATTCTAAACTTAAATATGAAAGTGGTGCTCATAGAGTACAAAGAGTTCCTGAGACTGAAAGTGCTGGTAGAGTTCATACATCAACTGCTACTGTTCTTGTTATGCCAGAAGTAGAAGAAATTGATGTTGAAATAAAAGATAGTGATATTAGAGTAGATATTACAAGAAGTAGTGGTGCAGGAGGACAATGTGTTAACACAACTGATTCTGCTGTTAGAATTACTCATATTCCAACAAATATAGTTGTTTATTGTCAAGTTGAAAGAAGTCAAATTAAAAATAAAGAGAAAGCATTACAAATACTTAAAACAAGACTTTATGATTTAAAACAAAGAGAACAAGATGAGAAACTTGGTAATGAAAGAAGAAGTAAGATTGGAACAGGGGATAGAGCTGAAAAAATAAGAACTTATAATTATCCTCAAAATAGACTTACTGATCATAGAATCAACTATACAGTTATGCATTTAGATAAGATTATGGAAGGTGATCTTGAAGATTTAATTGAAGCTTTAATTGCAGAAGATGAAAGAATGAGAATGGAAGAGAGTAATGATAAATAAGATTATTTCTCTTGGAATATCAAAAAGAGAAGCTGAGGAATTAGTAGCTGTTAGTAAAGATATTGAACATGATTATGAATTACTAAAAAATGGTTATCCTATACAATATTTAATTGGATATGTTGATTTTTATGGATATAAAATTAGTGTTAATAAAGATACTTTAATTCCTAGATATGAAACCGAGTATTTAGTTGAAAAGGTAATTAATATTTGTAATATAATGTTTAGTAATAAAATTAATATATTAGATATAGGTACTGGTAGTGGAGCAATTTCAATTGTTTTAAAGGATAAACTTAATTCTATGGTTACTGGGTGTGATATATCTGATAAAGCTCTAAAAATGGCTTTAAATAATGCTAAAATGAATAATTTAGATATAAATTATGTTAAAAGTGATATTTTTAGTAATATTAATGATAAATTTGATGTTATTGTAAGTAATCCACCATATATAATTAGAGATGAAGTAATAATGGATTCTGTTAAAAAATATGAACCAAATATTGCCTTATATGCTGATAACGAAGGTTTATATTTTTATGAAGAAATAATAAAGAATGCTAAAAAGTTTTTAAATGATAAATTTCTTATAGCATTTGAAATAGGGTGGTGGCAAGGAAATCTTATTTATGATATAGCTAAGAGCTATTTTAATGATTCAGTTATTAAAATTGAAAAAGATTTAACAGGAAGAGATAGATATTTATTTATAATTAATGAATAAAAAATAATAAAACCAACCAATATGTATTTGAAAGGTTGGTTTTTAAATGAAAAAATTGTTAATTATAATATTGTTTATTATAGGTGTAATACTTTTTAATATTGAAAATTATAGTAATGATGATGCGATTAGATTTAGAGTTATTTCTAATAGTAATTCTAGTAAAGATATTCTTATGAAAGAAATGGTTGTTAATAAAATATCTAAATATGTTTTTAATGATTATAATGATAAGGAAATTACTAGAAATAATATTATTAATAATATAAGTAATATTGAAGAAGAAATAGAGAGACTTTTTAATAATAATAACTATAATATGAATTTTGAGGTTAATTATGGAATGAATTATTT
>CAKOKV010000201.1 GCA_934095805.1 uncultured Bacilli bacterium
CAGTAAAATTAAGCCTGAAAAGGCTATTAAAAAATCTGATTTCTTTGTTAGTTAGGAGTGAAAAATGAAAAATGAAAAATTCTGTATTCTTTCTTTTCTAGTATTTTTTAGTTTTTTCTTTTTTTCTTTTTCAAATTTAAAAGCTGCTACTAATTTTGATATTAATTATGATATTAATGAGCATTTTAATTATTTTTATGAACAAAAAAATAATACTCCATTTTATCAATTGTTAATGTCTCGTGGTGATTCTTTATTTAGTGATTATTTTAAGTCGTTTTATAATGGTTATCAATATGTTTATATTTCATATTGTGTTGATTATTTAGACAATTATTCTGGTGCTATTCCAGATGTTATGCTTGGTTGTAAATATGCTGTTGTGTTGTCTCATGAGTCACATAATTTTATTTATAAAGATGGTGTTTTTAATCTTAGTAATTCTTACACTTGTTATGGTGGTCGTCCAATAACTTTTTGTGAAGATGTTATATTATTTTTTGATGAAAATGCTAATCTTATTTATAATGGTTCTTATTCTTCTTCTTCGACTTTTAATTTAAAATATAATTTGAAGGTTGATAATACAGATGAATTTGTATATATCATTTCTAATTATTTTTATGGTAAAAATGGTTTAAAATTTGGTTCTGATGGTATTTCAACTGATTTAAGATTAACTCGTTTAATTTTAAATGGTAGTTATTATTCTGTGAATCGTATTTCTACAAGAAGTAATTTTTTAAATTTCTGGAGTAATTTATATGGTTATATTTTTAATGATCAAACTGGTAAGGATATAAGTGATTTAGGTTTATCGTATTTTATTAAAAACTATTATATTAAGGATAATGATCCTGCTGATGGTTTGTATAATTTATTGAATTATAATTCTTCTACTTCTTCTATAAGTGTTCCAGATGGTTATTCTAATCAAACATTTAGTTATGATAATCGTTATTATCTTGTTCCTAATAGTTTGACTTGTAGTTTATCTGAATCTTTGTTATATTTTTCTACGACTGACATTTCTTCATTAAATTTAATTTATTATTCTGTTATTGGTGATAGTATATCATATGATAAGTTTAATTCATTTACTTTTAATTTAAAATCTGCAAATCGTTTAGAAGCTTTATCATTAACTAAGTTTGTTGATAAAATAACTGATAATTTTTATATTATTTTTTCTAATGATAATTTTGCTGTTAATACTTTTTATTATAATCCTAATTGTTATTCTGTTTATGATTCTGTGAGTACATCTAATATTGAATTTGTTAATCCTAATACCAATAATAATATTATAATTACTCCTGGTGATCAAAATTATATTTATAATGAAATATCTAATAAATCCTTTGATTTAGTTAATGATTCAGGTACTAATTCTTCTGATATAGACGTTGTTTCAATTATTTCTGGTGCTTGGTCTGGTGCTAAAACTTTTATAAATACTAGTTATTATATTTTAGGTATGACCACTAATTTATTTACTTTGTTACCTGTTCAAGTTTCTAGTATTATCTTGTGTGTATTTAGTGTTGGTATGGTTATTGTTTTGTGGAAGATTTTTCGTTCTTAGGAGGTAATAATATGATTGATTCATTTTATAAGATTAGTTTGTTTATTCTTGGTGAATTACCTTCACAATTTGCTTTCTTAAATGCTATATTTGCTCTTGTATTAGCTTTGGTTTTTGTATTTGTTGTTATTTCTCCATTTATTTTCTTATGGAAGTTGTGTTTTAGGTGGTAGTATGGAATTAGTAATTAAATGGTTATTTAATATGTTTTCTTATTTAGTGGAAAATGTTTTATCTTGGAAATTAATTGGTGAGTTTAGTATTCTTCATTTTATTTTAGGATTTTTCTTACTTGTTGTTTTGCTTGAATTTTTGTCTTTTGGATTTTTACATTCTGGAAGTACTGCTGATTATATTGGCGGTTTGCGTCGTAGTTCTAATTCTGAAAATAGAAAAGATAAAAAAATTTTTAAGTTAGGTAAAAGATATAAAATAATGGATAGTGAATCAGGTGAAATAATTCTATGAGAAAAATTCTTTTTACTATTTTCTTAAGCTTTATTACTACAATTTATGTAAATGCTAGTAGTTATGTTGGTTGGCAACATATTGAAGTTAGTTCTTTACCTGAGGCTTCTGC
>CAKOKV010000202.1 GCA_934095805.1 uncultured Bacilli bacterium
AATACTCCAATAATAAACATAATTACACTAACTATTCTAGCAATCTTTAAATCTCCAAGCATTAAACTATCAGTTCTAAATATCTCTATAACAAATCTAGCAGCACCATACCACATTAAATAAAATCCAGTAAGTTGTCCTTTTTTAATATATTTTCTTCTTCTAAGAATTAAAGTAATAATAAATCCTAAAAAACACCATAATGATTCAAAATAGAACATTGGTAAATGATAAAAACCATCTATATACATATTATTAATAACAAATTCTGGTATTATCTTCATATTTTCAAGTGTAGTTCTAGTAACAATAGTACCATAAGCTTCACCATTAAAGAAATTACCCCATCTACCAAGTGCTTGTCCTAAAAGTAATGCAGGAACTATTAAATCCATTATTCTTCCGACCTTAACTTTATATTTCTTACAATATATAATTATAGTAAGAGCACCAGCAATAATACCACCATGAATAGCAAGACCACCATTCCATATTTTACATATTTCACTTAAATTCTCACTATAATATGACCAATTAAATACAACATAATAAATTCTAGCTCCAAGAATACCAAATATTAATGTCCAAAACATCATATTAAAAATAAATTCACTCTTAATATTAAATCTTTTACTTTCACTGTATATCATAAAATAAGCTATAACTACAGCTATAGTAATTAAAACACTATACCATTTTAATGAAAAACTTCCAATTGTTATTATTGTATCCATAATCTATCTCCCTATATTTTTAGTTATTATATTATCTAATATTATTTTAAGTCCACTTATAAATATTGCAATTACAAAAGTAGCAAAGAAACCATATATATTAAATGAACTACCCATTATTAAATCACATAGTTTTAATATAATCATATTTACTATTGGATATGCTATACCAAAAGACATAATGCTAAGCGGTAAAGTCCAATAAATCAATATTGGCTTAATAGTATAATTAAGTCCACTTAATATTAATGCTGCAATAATAGCATAAAAGAAATTCTCAACTTCAATTCCTTTAAACAAACTATTAGCTATCATAAGAACAGCTGCATAAACAAGTATACCTACACAAAAAGATATAAAATCATCTTTCTTATTAATTTCATATTTATTATTTTTACCTATCTTATATATTTCACCTTTACTCATAATATCACCTATTTAATTATAATATAATTTATTCCAAAATAAAAGATATTAATTTCTTAATATCTTTAAATTAACTATGATGCAGATATAGTTTTACATACAATATTATAACCAAGATCAACTAAACCACAAGTAGTAATAATTTTATTTGAAACAGCACTAACCAAATCATAACCATCCGAAGTTCCATTATTATTATAGTAAAGTATGTATTGAGCTTTGCTATCAGATGATGCATTAACGGCATACACACAATAAGAAACATTATTACAAATTCCAATAGACTTTTCTTTGCCAACCACACTATCTCCAGTACCATCAGAAACACAATACATTAAATGATAATTATCATTTTTAGCTTAAACAGTACAATTATCAGGTATATTTGGAGTTTTTCTAGTTGTTGTAGTAGTCACACACCACCACTTGGTGAACCATTCTTTTTAACATTACATCTTGGATATTTACTTAAATTCAATGATGGATTAGTCGCATAATTAAATGTATTTTTTGAACTATCATATCCACAAAATAAATATGAAACAGTTTCAACATTTTCACCCTCAGCATTTTTTTCAAAAACAACTATACCACTACATACATCATTTTTATATGTTACTTCAGTTAAATAATTTTCTTTAACATTTTCAGTCAAATCTTCTAAGCATATATATTGGCCTTCAGTATAAGAATCAGGGCAAACAGCTCCATCAAGTGGTAAAAGACACTTATCATTTAAATATATACTAGCTGCCTCCATAACTTTATTATTTTGAACTATCATTGTTTTATTAACATTATCATTATAAATCTTAGTAACAGCTATACTAACTGTTGTTACAAGTAAACCTAATATTGCTATTACAGCAAGTAATTCAATCAATGTAAATCCTTTTCTATTCAAATTAATCATTTCTTTCATTAATAGTATTTAAATAATTCTTTTTAGATTGTTCAATAAT
>CAKOKV010000203.1 GCA_934095805.1 uncultured Bacilli bacterium
ACGTTATTGAACCAATTTTTAATCGAGTGAATGGATTTTCTTATTTAAATTTTAGTATGAGAAGTCAGTCTATTGACAATAAATTATCACTTAAATTGGGGCAAAGAGTTCAATATAAAGATATTTGGAATAATGAATTAGTAGCTTATGTTATGACAAGGAAAATAAAATGGTTAGGGGGTATTTTAAATAATCCAGATAATTATGAAATAACATTATCCGCAAAAGAAATTAAAGAATCATCTACTGATTTGAGTTATGCAGCATCAATTAAAAATGACATATTAAAAGTGGAAAGAAAGACTGATAAAAATACAGGGGCAATTCAGGATTTGGTAGAACAAACATCAGAATTTGATAACAAAATGACAGATGTTAATCAAACTATGGATAAATTATCGCAAACTGTTTTTGAAGAAGAAAATTTAGAAAGAGAAATTACTGGTAATAATTATATTCACTTGGAAAATGTAGCGAAGGGACAAATCCTTAATTTAACAATTGCTGGGCCAATAAATTTTCTTTTTCCAGATGATGATTTATATCCTAATGATGATTTATATCCAATAGATAAGTGCTATTTGGTTATTGATAAAACAAAGAAATTATCTAATGAGGCAATTCGTGTACATTTACCATTGGACGTTTTAGAAAAAGAAGAGAAAATGATAATTGAAAATGGTAAATGTCGGATACAACATGCGGACGGGGAAGTTGAAGAATTATCTGATGTTGATATTGAATTATTTAAAGATGATAATTATATATATTTGGAGCCAGTTCAACAAGATGATATAAATTTCTATGCTAAATATTTAGTGCAGAGCAGTTATACGAGCAAATTGGTTAGCAAGGTTGAAATGGAGAATAAAATAATTCAAACCAATCAGTCAACAGATATTAAGCTATCCAAAAAGGTAGGCAATGAAGAAATAATTGCAAGAATTAATATGTCCACTGAAAAAGACGAAGATGGTTCTTCTTTAGAGATAAGTGCTGATAAATTAAATTTTAAAGGTAAGGAAATCAATTTAACTGGGGATGACATAGTTATAAAAAGTGACAATTTTAATGTTGATAAAGATGGGAAAATAATGGCTACAGCTGGTAAAATAGGTGGCTTTTATCTTGATGATTATAAACTATATGGAAATCATGTTAATGGAGATTGTGATTATACTAGTGAAGATATAACAAAATTAAGAAATTATTTAATAAATGGTACTGGATTAACAGAAGAAGAAAAAAATTTTTATGATGTCAACAAAGATGGAATTTTGAATGCAGTTGATTGGATTCAAATGCAAAATATGGTTTCAAACAAGAATAAAGAATTTTCGATAGAATTAAATACTAAATATTTGGATAAGTTCTTAAGTATTCAAGATGAAAATGGTAGTTATATTGCAAGAATAGGAAACTTAGGTGCTTTTTTTGAAAAAGTAAGAATAAATAAAGATTTCAGTTTTTATCCAGATAACGAAAATTTTTCTTTATATTCATCGATTGGCGTAAACGAAAGTGATTTAATTATAAATTTAGATAGACAAAAAATGTTGAGTCAAGTACAAATTAATTCTTATGATGGAAATACAAATAATTCAGTAATTACTTTAGATAAGAGTGGAAATATTACTTGTGTATCTTTAACTCAAACATCATTAAAAGAAAATAAAAAGAACTTTGAAAGGTATCTTGGGGCTTTGGAAGAACTTTATAACATAGATATTTATAAGTACAATTTAAAAGATTAATCCGATAAAACTAAAAAACATTTGGGTTTTGTTATCGGGGAAGGCTTTAAATATTCTAATTTAGTAACAAGTACTGATGGTAAAGGTGTAGATAATTATTCATTTACATCTTTTTGTTTGCAACTAATTAAAGAACAGCAAGAAGAAATAAAAAATATGCAACAAGAAATAAACAGAATAAAGGAGATGATAAAAAATGGATAAAATTGTTGAATTGGAACAAATTGAATTTAAAAATTTACCCGATAAAACAACAAAAATAAATGCACAAAAAATAAACAAGATACAAGAAAATACAAATAATGCTTTAAAAAAAGTTCAAAAGGTTATGAACGAACAATTTAATTCAGTATTTTATCAAAATGAGG
>CAKOKV010000204.1 GCA_934095805.1 uncultured Bacilli bacterium
TATTTACAGATAATATGAAAAATAAATTAATAATAAATATGATAATATTAATGCTAACTATTACTTCAATACTTGGAATAATAGGCTTTTCATATGCTTATTTTAGTACTGATGTTAATGGTGATGGAAAATATATAACTTTAGATACTGTAGAATTAAGATTAAAGTATACTGATGATGTTATTATGTCACTAAATAATGCAATCCCAGGAGATAAGATTGAAAGAACATTTACTGTTGAAAATATGAATAGTATGTTTTATGGAAACAAAAGTAGTGTTTTAGACCTCAGCAGTTTTAAATTAAAAGATGATGTAGATTTAACTTCAATGTTTGGAGTTTCAAAAGCTAGAATAGGTTATGCTAAAGATGAAGAAACGGCGGCTAAGTTTAATGATAGTAGTATCACAAATATTCCTAGTACATTACAATTTGTAGTTAAATAAATCAAAAAAATAATACAGTAAATGATAAAGAAAAGTTATACTTTTCTTTTTTTATGAAAAAGTTTACAAAAAAAGAAGTGTTTTGCAATTTTATTTCGAATAATAATAGTAGGGGGATAAGATGAACAAAAAATATATTGTAAGACAAAATGGTTATAAAGATTGCGGTCCTTCATGTTTATTATCCATTATGAAATATTATGGATGCGAGGCCTCACATGAAGAAGTTACCTTAAATTTAAAAACAACCAAAGAAGGTACGACTGCATTAAATATCATTAATGGTTCAAAACTTTATGGATTTGATGGCTATGGTTATCATTATAGTTATGAAGATATAATAAATAATAAAGTAAGCTTACCTATAATATGTCATGTAAATAAAAATAATATGTTACATTTTATAGTAATATATAAAATTAATAAAAACACTATAACGATAATGGATCCATCTAGTAATAGTACTAAAATAAGTAAAGAACTATTTAAAGAAATGTATTTAAATACAACAATTGTTATTTATCCAGTAAAACAAGTAAATAACAATTATAAGAAAAACAAATCAATCTTTATAACATATTTGATGTTGAATAAACTTTCACTCTTAAAATTATTAATAATTAATATATTTATTATATTATTAGGAATTATACTTAATTATTATTCATTTATAGTAATAGATTATATACTTCCAAATTATAATATTAAAATATTAATTTTTATTACAATTATATTATTTGTAACATTAATAATTAAAATGATACTTTCATTTATTAATAATAAAATTATTATTAATTTGAATGAAAAAATATCAAATGATATAAATAATGATGTTATTAGAAAATTATTTTATCTCCCTTATCAATTCTTTAAAAATAAATCGTCTAGTGAAATAATATCTAGAATGAATGATTTAAAAACATTTTTAGACCTATTTATTAATGTTATTACTACAATACTATCAAATATACTTCTAATACTTTTTAGTATGATATTACTACTTATAATTAACTATAAATTGTTTCTAATATATTTAATAGAATTAATAATATATTTTATAAATATATTAATAAATAATAAAAAATTAAAAAATAAAAATGAAAGCTTAATGATTAATGAAGAAAAATATAATAAAACATTAAGTGACAATATTAGCTGTTATGAAATAAATAGAAATTTAAATACACATGAACCTCAAATAATAAAAAGTCAAATAAAGTATAAAATATATACAAAATCAAAATTATCATATTATAATTCTATAAATAAAGAAAATATCATTAAAGATCATATTTCAGATTTATCTTATATAATATTTATATTTCTAAGTGCTATTTTAATAAACAATAAGAATCTATCATTAGGAAATTTTATACTCTTCACCCAAATCATTTTTTATTTTATTACACCCATGAAAGACTTATTAGACTTAAGTGACACAATTGATTATATGAAAAATATATATAGAAGAATAAATGATATGATATTAATAAATAATGATAGAGAAGAAGAAACAGAAGAACTAATAAATGGAAATATAAGTATTAAAAATTTATCATATTCACATAATGATATTGATTATATATTTAATAATGTTTCATTTGATATAAAGTCAAAAAGTAAGTTTTTACTATATGGAAACAGTGGTAATGGTAAAAGTACTATCA
>CAKOKV010000205.1 GCA_934095805.1 uncultured Bacilli bacterium
CAATAATATATTGATTATTATAAACTAATGAATAAGCAGCTGGATCACTATATTGAGTCTTAATATTTTTAGGTTTTAATGTACTTGTTAAATACATATGAAGTCCATTATGATTCGTGTCATAAAATGAATCAAATACATCCTTAGATAATTTATCAAAAACTTTTGTTATTTCTGAAAGACTACTTATAATATGAACTGTATCATTATATTCTTTCGCAGTAAAATCTGGAAAATTTAATAAATCATTTTTAACATGAATATTAACATTATATTTATCTTTTATATCCTTTATCTTATCACTTAAAATCTTTTCAAAAGAAGCTATATACTCTTCTATACTTTGATATTCAGGATTATATGAATCAATATCTATAACATAGTAATCATATTTACCAGAATAAGAATATATATATATATATTTATTATAATAACTAATCATACTAGCATTTTCCATATCTATATAAGCAATATTATTATTTTTATAATTGATTATTTCAATCCTTTTTAAATTATCATTATAAACATATATATTATCTTTATATAAATAATTAGTATAGTATTCACTTCTATTAATAGATAAATCATACTTAATATTTTTATCGTTTACTAAATCATATAATGTCACATCTTTTTCATTAATAAAATAAATACCATCAGTATATTTAGTATATCTATTAGATGGAATACTACTACATTTATTATCTTTAACATTACATACAATATATTTACTATTATCATATTCAAAATAGAATAAATAAATATCATTACCTATTACTTGATAATCATAATATTCATAATTCTTATACTTAGTATTATCAAGTTTATATATAACTTCACTATCTTTATATAAATCATTACCTTTTATAGAATAATAATTCTTATTAATAGGTATTATATTATCTCCAACAGCGCTTTTAATTAATTTAAGATTTAAATCAAGCATATCTGTTTTAGTATTATCAAAACAATATAACTTATCATCAATATTGCATCCCATATAATTAAAGTCATCGCTTAATAATTTATTTTCTAATGTATAAATATCATATCTATAATAATAAACTTTATCTCCATCGGTTAATGCATAATAAATATAGTCTTTATATGGATTACTAAATATTATATTTTTATCTGAATCATTATTTAATTTATATCCATATATTTTATCAGATATTTTTTCACCTTTTAAATTCTTAATAACAACATTAACTTCTTTAGTATTATATTTAACATACAAAAGAGTTCCTAAAACTAATATAATTATTATTAAAGGAATAACAACATATTTAATTATTTTTCTCATACTATCACCTATTCTAATTATATAACAATATTACATTCTAAATAAAACAAAAAAACTTACTTTACACAAATAAGTCTTAATCAATTATCCTATTCTAAATGCTGGTGAAATACCAACAGCACAATTAGCTTGACAAAATGAATAGTTTCCTGTTTTATATTTATCAGTATTTCCATCTCTCACAGCTTCAGCAATTGTTTCCCAAGAATCAGTAGCAAAATTTTTTGGATCCAAAATTATGTGATCACATTCTCCCTCTGTTATCTTATCAGTTGTTAATTCACCTAAACTATTAAATTTGCCACTCAAACAATATGTATCATTACTTACTTGAAAACTTCTTATATTTCCTTTAGAGTCTAATTTAACATTATATACTAAATCATTTGATTCTAAATCTAACTTGTTATTTGAATTAGATATACTCCTAACTTTATTGCCTTTCATACTTTCAGTTATATATTTCTTTGACACTTCTTTGTATATAGTTTTTGCTTCAGTTAAAAATATATCTTTCTTTGCTTTATTAAACATACTAAGTACATTTGATAAAGCTATTATAACAAGTAAAGCAAGTATAGCAATAACAGCAAGTAATTCAACTAATGTAAAACCTTTTTTATTCATTTTCTTACTCTCATATCCTTTTAAAATTATACAATAAAAAAGATACTATTTTTAGTACCTCTTATTGAAATCTTTGCATTTGTTTCATCATTTGATTAACTTGTTTTTGACTAGGATTTCTACCCATACCTCTCATTAATGTTTTAATCATTTCTTCATTAATAGGT
>CAKOKV010000206.1 GCA_934095805.1 uncultured Bacilli bacterium
GAGTATTTAGACATTGGAACTAAAGATAGAATGGAAAATGATTTAATTCCAAGTATGGGTATTCCATATGAGGGAATTGAAATATATGGTTTTTCTAAAACTAATATAATTAGAGATATCAAGAATATTAAATGTATTTGTTCTTCATATAAGAAAAGTTTAAAGATAATGGATGAATTTAAACCTGATGCTGTAATTGCATTTGGTGGTTATGTAACATTACCAGTGTGTTTAGCGGCTAAAAAAAGAGGTGTGGGTGTATTTCTACATGAACAAAATATGTTACCAGGAAAAACTAACATATTCTTATCTTCTAAAGTTGATGCAGTATTTGTTTCATTTAAAGATGGTACTAGAAAATTAAAATGTAAAAATATTATTTATACAGGTAATCCAGTTAGTCAAAGAGCAATCGAAACTAAAAAATATAATAAAACTGATTTAGGTTTTTCAAAAGATAAGAAATTAATTATTATAGTTATGGGATCTCTTGGAAGTACATCTGTTAATGAAAGATTACTTGACTTTTTAAGAAGTTATGAAAGAGATGATACTGAAATATTATTTATTACTGGTAAAAAGAGTTATGCAGATTTAAATAATAATTTAATAGTTCCTAAAAGTACTAAGATAGTTCCATTCTTTGATAATCTTCCAAGTTTAATGAAGAGTGCAGACTTAATAATATCAAGAGCTGGTGCTTCTACAATAGCTGAAATAATGGCTACTAAAACACCATCAATATTAATACCAAGTCCATATGTAGCAAATAATCATCAATATTATAATGCTCTTGATTTAGTTAATAAAAAAATTAGTATTTTAATTGAAGAAAAAGATCTAGATAAAAATACTCTTATTAAAGCAATAGATGAAATATTTGATGAAAGTACTTTAAAAGAAATAAAAGATAATTTAAAAGAAATAAAAGATATGTCATCAAGTACTATTATAGTAAATAATATAAAAGAAATATTAAAGGAAAAGAATGCAGAAAAAGGTAAAAAGAAAATTTAATTTTAGAAAGTTTTTATTCTTTATAATTTTCTTATTCTTATTATATATGGGAATATCATATTTGATATCTGTTAAAACAAAAAATATAGTTATTTTAAATAATAATTATTATAGTGATGATGATATTATTTATACTGCTGGTATAGAAGATTATCCAAAGTTTATTTTATTAAATAAAAATAAAATAAAAGATAAATTATTAAAACTTGATTTAATAGAAGATGTAACTATTAATAAAAGATTTGGTTTTATTCTTGAAATAACTGTCAAGGAAAAAAAGATACTTTATTATATAAGAAGTACTAATTTATATAAAGCATCTGATAATAAAAGTTATGAACTTAATAATATGATAGGTATTCCAACTCTTATTAATTATATTCCAGAAAATATAGAAAAGAATTTCGTTAATAAACTTAGTAATGTTGATAGTGAGATATTAAGTATGATAAGTGAAATAGAGTATAGTAAGACAACATATGATGATAAAAGATTTTTACTTTATATGAATGATGGTAATATGGTATATATAACTGTTTCTAAAGCAGAACTTTTAAATAAATATGTTGAAATAATAAAAAAGGTTGATAATAAAAAGGGTATATTATATTTAGATAGTGGAAACTATTTTGAGATTAAAGAGAAGTGATGTATTAAATCATTTCTTTTTTAATATAATTTAATATGGCAAAGATAGATAATTTTAAAAAATTTGTTTCTAATCATCCTGAATTTGTTGACTATGTTAGAAATAATAAAGTGACATGGCAATCTTTTTATGAACTTTATGATATTTATGGTGAAGATATGAGTGTATGGAATAAATATATTAAAGATGATATAAAGGATAGTATAAATATAAAAGGTATACTAAATACTCTTAAAACTATTAATTTAGATTCATTAGAAGAAAATATAGGGTCACTTCAAAAAGCAGTTTCACTTGTTGAAGAACTTACAAGAGATACTAAAAAAGATGAAAAAGAAGTAGAAGCTAAGGAACAGAAAATAGATACCTTTTTTGGCGATGATAACTAATGTTTTATGAAGTAAAAGATAAATT
>CAKOKV010000207.1 GCA_934095805.1 uncultured Bacilli bacterium
TATATTATCTGATGTTTTGATAAGATTTGAATATAGTGAAACAGGATCATTCAATGATTATCCTACTTTTTTTGCTAGTAATAGATCATTTGGAAAACCAAAAATTACCGTAGAAGAAGATAATAATGTATTAATTATAAAAAATAATATATTTGTTCTTGAATATACAAAAGAAAAGCCATTTATAGGAAGTAAACTACTACCAGATCAATATTTAAGAGTAACAATAGCTGGCACAGAAAGAACCTGGTATTTTAATCATCCAGAAGTTAAAAACTTTAAAGGAACAGCATATAGTTTAGATAATACTAAAGGTAGTATAGATTTTGAAAAAGGATTATTTAGTTTAGATGGTTTTACAACTTTTGATGATTCAAGAACACCAATAATAGATGCTCATGGTAATGTTTTATCTCCAAATTATAAAAATATAGATACATATTTATTTATATATAATAATGATTTTGGTGTTGGACTTAGAGATTACTTTAATCTAACATCATTACCACCACTAATTCCTAGGTATGCTCTTGGAGTATGGTGGAATAAAAACGAAGTATATGGTGAAAGCGATATTCAAAATTTAGTATATAATTTTAGAAAATATGATTTACCAATGTCAGTTTTATTACTAAATGAATGTAATAGAACTAAGAATAACTATTCACCAATAAGCTTCTCACTTGATAAAAATAAATTGCCTAATCCAAGAGGTTTAAGTGAATTCTTACATAAAAATGGTATTTATTTAGGAAGTAATATTAAAACAGAAGGATTAATAAGTGTAGAAGAAGAAAATTATTTAGAATTTCAAAAATTCTATAACAAAGATGTAAATAAAAATATACCTCTTAATGTATATGATCCTAAACTAGTGGATTCATATTTAAAAGGTATAATAAATCCATTCTTAGATAAAGGAATAGACTTCTTATGGGTAGATGATAATAATAAAGAAAATACTCTTAGAAGTTTTACAATGAATTATTTCCTTTATAAAAATTTCAGTATTAACAAAGCTAAAAGAAATTTTGTATTATCTAGAAATTTTGGAATATGTCCTCATAAATATGCAGCATTATATTCTGGTGAAACATTTATAAATTGGAAAACATTAAAATTATTACCATTTTATAATTCAACTGCTGCTAATATAGGAGTGTCTTGGTGGAGTCATGATATAGGTGGATTTAAAGGTGGCACAGAAGATGCTGAATTATTCATGAGATATGTTCAACTTGGTGTATATAGTCCAATATTAAGATTATCTAGTGATACGGGAAAGTATTATAAAAGAGAACCATGGAAATGGGATGCTAAAACATATAAAATAGTCCATGACTATTTAAAAATAAGACATAGATTAATACCATATATATATAGTGAAGCAAAAAAATATTCATCATTTGGTTCACCATTAATTCAACCATTATATTATAAATATCCAGAAACATATGATGAACCATTGTATAAAAATGAATATTATTATGGTAGTGAATTATTTATATGCCCAATTGTTAATCCAAAAGATGAAGTAATGAATAGAGTAGTACATAGAATATTCTTACCTAATGGAATATGGTATGATTTTAAAACTGGTAAAAAGTTTACAGGTGGTATGAGATATGTAACATTCTATAAAGATGAAGATTATCCAGTTTATGCTAAAACAGGAGCAATTATCCCTATGGCTAAACTTGATCCGCAAAATATAAATAGTACTGCTTCCCCTAAAACATTAGAAATACAAATATTTCCAGGAAGAAGTAATACATATAAATTATATGAAGATGATGGAGTATCTTCAATGTATAAAGAAGGATATAGTTTTACGACTGAAATAAATTACTACTACAAAGAAAATGATTTTTCAGTTTCAATCGAACCAGTTGAAGGTAAACTTGGAATAATACCAGAAAAAAGAAACTATATTATAAGATTTAGAAACACTAAATTTACTGATGGAGTACAAGTATTTGAAAACGAAGTAAATGTTAAATGTAAAAGATATACAGATGATAATGATTTCGTAATTGAATTTAATGATATAAGTAC
>CAKOKV010000208.1 GCA_934095805.1 uncultured Bacilli bacterium
AACTCATATTTCTTACTTTCAGGTATTAAATATTACCATGAGGATGTAGGTGCTGAATAATGGAAATATTAATAGTAGGTGTTATATTGATATTCTTATTTAATTATATAAATTTATTTAATTTTAATAAGTTTGTAGATGATAATAAGGCAATATTTAATAAATTAAAAGAAGATGATTATGATTTCTTAATTAATGCTAAATATGGTGATAAAGTAGATCCAATCTTAAAGTATCAAAATAGAGTTAAAACAGCTATTATTACTTTCTTAATTGGTACTATTGCTGCTATGACTATGTTAAATGATATTAATTTTGCATTGAAATTAGTTATTGTATTTGTTATTACTTATTTAATGTTTAAGGATGAATATAATAGACTTAAAGGTTTTTATAAGATGCATTTACATGATATTAATTTAAAGTTACCATATTATTTAAAGAGTTTAGAAATATTAATTCAACACTATACTGTACCAGTTGCATTAACAAGAAGCTTAGAACAAGCTCCTGAAATGTTTAAACCTGGTCTTCGTGAATTAATTGCTTCTATTGATGCTGGTGATTCTACTGTTGAACCTTATATGGAATTTGCTAGAAGATATCCAGTAAGAGATTCAATGAGAATGATGAGACTTCTTTATAGACTTAGTTTAGGTAGTCAAGAGAGAAAACAAGAACAACTTGAAACTTTCTCTAGAACTATTTCAGCTCTTCAAGCTAAATCAAGAGAAACTAAATATAAAGAAAGACTTGATAAAATGGAAAAGAAAACAATGACAATGCTTACTGCTACTGGAGCAGGTGTTATGATTATATTACTACTTTCAATAATGCAAATTATGGGATAATGTGTAAAATAGACTTGAATAACAAAATTTAGTATTGTATAATTGTATTATGAAAATAAAGGAGGAATGTGTTAGATGAAAGAAGCTACAGGAGAGTTAAATATGACTGTTGTTACTCTTATCGCAGTTGCGGCTGTTGCAGCATTATTCTACTTCTTCTTATGGCCAATGGTTCAAAGAATGGTTGCAAACCAAACTTGTAGTACATATGGTACAAACTGGACAGCTAAAAAAGTTTCTACGGTAGATACTGGCACTCAAGCTGAAGTTAATGTATGGAAATGTTGTCCAAAAGATAGTGAGAATGATGATGATTGTGTTGCTATTGATGATGCTGAAGACAACAATGGTGGTGGAAATACTCCAGATACACCTTAATTTAACTTTACATTGAGTTTAAGTTTTGTTTAATTAAAACATTAAGTGGCTATAGGTGATTTTAATGTCACTTATAGCCATTTTAAAATAAAAAGGGAAGTGTAATATGAGAGAATCTATTGGTGGATTATGGTTATTTAGTATAGTTATAACTTTTATTGTTTTATTTGTTAGTTTTCTTGCATATTCAATAAGTTATACTAGAGCTTTTAAAGTTAAAAATGAGATAATTAACTACATTGAAAGAGCTGAAGGATTTACTACTACAGAAGGTGGTATAGATAATATATCTGATGATGAAATGAAAGGTATGGCTGCAAATAATACTGCTCCTGTTGATGTTCTTGCATATTTACAAATACAAAATGTTGGTTATAATTATTCTATCGCTGAACAAATAAGCTGTAATGATTATGATTATGGTCATAATCAAACAGGCGGTTATTGTTTAAAAAGGTATTGTCCAGGTGGAGATAATGGTGAAATGATATATTATAAAGTAACTACTTTTGTTGCTTTTAAGATACCAGTATTAAATTTTATATTTAAAATACCTATTTCTGGTGAGACAAAATCATTGTATTACGATAGAGCATCTGATAAAGGTTGGTGTGATGTAGAATCATACGGATATTAAAAAGGAGGTAATAATATGAATGTAATGGTTGTTAACAAATATAAAGAACTTCTTATGGGACTTAATATTGAAGTTATGAAATCAATAGAAGGTGTATTTAATGTTGATGAAATAATTGATACATTTACTAATTTCTATTATGATAAAATGATATTAGATATAACAGCTA
>CAKOKV010000209.1 GCA_934095805.1 uncultured Bacilli bacterium
TGCTAGTAGAGCTGATGAAAAAAGATATGTTTATCCATATCCAGAAAATGATTTAGAAGAAACAAAAGCTCTTGATAAAGAATTAGAATCAATAAAAACAGAAGATAAAAAAACAAAAGAAAAGAAAGAAAAAGAACAAGAACAAGAATTTGTAGAAGAAAATAGAAAACAAAATAAAACTTTAATAATAATATTAAGTATATTTACTGGTCTTGTATTATTATTAACAGTAGGACTTGTAATTTTACTTAATGATGATAATAAAGAAGCAGTTATACCAGATGTAGCTAATAGAACAATACAAGTAGCAACTAAAATGTTAAATGATGCTGGATTTGGAGTAGCAAGCGAATATAAATATATTGCTAGTGATGTAGTAAAAGAAGGAGATGTTGTTAAAACAAGTCCTGAAATTGGTAGTAATAATAAATTACCAAAAGATGTAATTCTATATATTTCAAGTGGTGAAGCAGCATATATAATGGAAGACTTTATAGGGCAAAATTATTTAGTTGCGCAAGGAAAAATAGAAGCACAATGCGAATGTAATGTTGAAATAGTAACAGAAGCAGTTGATGAAAGTAAAAAAGCAAAAGAAGATGAAGTTTTAAAAACAGAACCAGCTGTTGGTGAAAAAAGTAAACTTGGAAGTCCAATTAAAATTTATATTCCAAAAGTGGAATATAAATATCCAAACTTTACAAGTGGTTATACTCTTGATAAAATAGAGAAGTTTGCAACAAAACACGAATTAAAACTTGAAATTAAATATCAAGAAACAACATCGGTTCCAGATGGAACAATATTAAAACAAAGTAGAGCAGCTTCTTCACTTGTTACACCAGGAGCAACACTTGTAATTACAGTAGCAAGAGCTCCAGAAGTTGAAGAACCAACTACTGAACCAACAGATGATAATACAGGGGAGTAATATGAAAGGTAAAATAATATGTATTAATAAATTTATACATAGAGTACTATTAGAAAATAATACTATAATTGATACAAGAACTAGGGGAAAACTTAGAAATATGAAAGTAAATCCAGTGGTTGGAGATAATGTTATAGTTGATGTTAATACAAAAACAATAGAAAAAGTTGAGACAAGAAAAAACTATTTAGAAAGACCACTTATTGCTAATATAGATAAGCTCTTAATAGTAATGAGCACTTCTATCCCAGCTTTTTCTAGCTATTTAATTGATAAGTTTTTACTTATCGCATATAAAAATCAAATAGAACCAATAATAGTTATTACAAAAACAGATATGATAACTATGAAAGAAAAAAGCGATATTAAAAAATATATAAATTATTATAGAAAATTAGGAACAAAAGTATATATAAATACAAGTGTATCAAAAATAAAAAAAGAATTTGCATCTTCAGTAGTCGCACTTTGTGGACAAACAGGTGCTGGTAAAAGTACTTTATTAAATAAAATAGATGCATCACTTTCATTAAAGACAGGTGAAGTATCAGAGTCACTTGGAAGAGGAAAGCATACTACAAGACTTGTTGAATTATTAGAAGTAAATGATGGATTAATTGCTGATACACCAGGATTTAGTTCATTAGAATTAAATATTCCTAAAAAAGAAATAAAAAAATATTATTATGACTTTAATAAACCTTGTAAATATAGAAGTTGTCTTCATATAAAAGAAGAAGGATGTTCAATAATCGAAGCTGTAAACAAAGGAAAAATTCCTGAATGGAGATATCAAAACTATTTAAAATTTATGGAGGAAGTTAAAGAATGAAAGTAAATGTATCAATATTATCTAGTACAATAAAACCACAAGATATAGTAAAAGAATTAGATAAAACTAATGCAGACTATATACATATAGATATAATGGATGGTAAATTCGTAGATAATAAAACTTGGACAATAAGTGAAATAACTAAAATAACAAAGAATTCAACTTTACCACTAGATGTTCATTTAATGGTAAATAATCCTTCAAAATATATAGAAGATTATGCAATGCTTAATACAAATGATATTATATTTC
>CAKOKV010000210.1 GCA_934095805.1 uncultured Bacilli bacterium
GTTTGATAAAGACTTTTTAAATGTTGTTGATAGGGTTAGCGATATTTTTATAGATTTTATGGAAGAAAAAGGATTTGATGTATCTTACCATAATGATAAATATTTAGGAAATGGAGCAACTGCATTTAATTCTAAAGACACTTTTGTTCCTATTTTTGAATTATCAAATCAACTTTATCCTAAATTTTTTACAATTTTTATTAAGGATAGAAATGGTAATTCTATTTTGACTGGTAATTATGCTGCTATATATTCTTTTAATGCTAATGATATGACAAACGAAGAAGTTTTTGATACTTTTATCAAAATGCTTAATGATATATATAATAACTATGGAATCTATAACAAAAATAATCGTTTGGATTTTACATTTAAAGAACTAAACGAAGATAGGAAATCATATAGCAAACAGCAAAATAACAAAAAAGTTTTAGAAGATTTACAAAATACTATTACCAATTATCTTGATAATTGCACTGATGAAGAGTGGAAAAAAATTTTAAACGATTATTGTATTGAAGACATAGAAAATTATATGGGCGAATCAAGGAGAAAAATAGAAGAAACAATAATTGAATGTTTTAAAGATATGGATAAAGAGAGCATAGAAAGTGAAATAAATAGATATAGTAAATATCTTGATAAAACAATTGAAATGTGAGGTGTTTAAGATTTGAGATGCTTTGAAGAATTAAGTTTAAAAGAGTTAAAAAAACAATATGATCTAAGTGCTAATAATGCTATAGAGTATTTAAAAGAATTTGTTTCAAAAGATCAGTACAACGAATCCGTTGAAAATATTTTGTCTAATTTAAATATAGACGAGAATCTTTTATATATGAATATTGAAGATATTCCTGACAAGGGTTACCTTGAAGGAGATTTGATTACAGAATTTAAAAATTTAGACGATTCACACTCTTATACTGTTGCAAGAGTTATGAATATATGTCATTGTGTAGAACTTCACTATTGTGATGGAAAAACTACTATTGAATATGGATATAGAATAAAACCGGATTATTGGGAAAACGAAATTTATGAAGTAGAATGGTTTAATAAAAATATGTCTTATGACGAGATGTTTAAAAAACTAGAAAATTTATTTAAAAATTACTTTGGTGAAGAATATTTTATATATAAAGATTATCAAAATTTAGAAATTTAGAAGGGAGGAAATGATGAGAGAAGAAATTTATACTGTTTGTTATGATTCATTAAGTATTTATAATAATAAAAAAGATGCAATAAAGTTTTATAATGATTGTTATATGATGAGTGAGGGAGCAGAAAGAGAAAGATATGCTTCCATTTTATTTGATCTAAACAATGATAAAAGAAAAGCTACTGACAATATAAGCAATTATTGCAGAGAAATATATATTCATACTAGAAATTATAATGAAAGACCATTAAAAGTAAATATAGATAAAAAACTATCTTTAGAAGAATGTATTAAATATTATAAAAATAATCTATTTCCTGTATTAGAAATATGTGAGGAAGAAAATATTGACTTCAATAAAAAAATACCTTTTGAAGATTTTGGAGATGATAGGGAAATAAATATGAGAAGTATTACTGATTTTTATAAGTATTTACTTAGTGATAAAAACGTTAATTTAAGTAATGTATATACAAAAGAAGTGTCTGATGGAAAGTACATGCTTATAGTTGAAGATAATTTAGAAATTGATATAAGAGCATGGGATGATTTTGATTCGGTTGTTAATAATGTTAATACAATTTATGAATATAGCAAGAGAAAGGAACAAGAAAAGGAATATGAATAAAGAATATTTGAATAAGTTATTTGAAGAAAATAAAGAAAAATTTTTTGATAGTGAAACAAAAATAACATCTAGTAAGGAATTGGAAGATTATATAATATCAACAATAATATCTAATTTTGAATATGACTTTAATAAATATATTGATATAGACAAATTGTTTGATGATACCATTCACATAGGTATTAGTCATAATGGAGTTATGGCTTTAAC
>CAKOKV010000211.1 GCA_934095805.1 uncultured Bacilli bacterium
GAAGCCTTTTGGTAAGTCTTCAAAATGAACTATAGAGCCTATATGAAATAGTCTCTATAGTTTTTCTTTGTTTTTTTTGGCTTGCTTTTTTTTAAAGTTTATGGTATCATATTCTCGATAGGAGTGATATTGTGAAAAAAATTAAATATCCACCATATATGCAATGGGAGGTTACACCTAGGTGTAATCATAATTGTGTACATTGTTATAATTATTGGCGCTCTACTCATGAACTAATTAGTGAAAATGAATTATATACTAGTATAGCTTCAAAAATAATTGATATTCATCCAGTCTCTGTAGTTATTACCGGTGGTGAGCCATTGCTTGTTTTTGATAAAATAAAAGACGCAATTGAAATGTTGTTAAATAATGATATTTTAGTTTCTTTAAATACAAATGCTTCTCTAGTTACTGAAAATATTGCTTTCTTTTTAAAGAAACATAATATTTCTGCTTTTGTTTCGTTGCCATGTGCTAAAGAAGAGATATGTAATAGAATTACTAATACTACTAATGCATTCAGTCGCACTACTAGAGGTATAAGAATTTTACGTGCTGCTGGTGTTAGAGTTACTGTAAATATGGTAGTTATGAAAAGCAATATTGATTATATTTATGATACTGCTAAATTTGTTAAAGAAAAATTGAATGTTGATAGTTTTTTTGCTTCTCGTGTTGGTAAACCGATTAATGCGCGCAGTGAATTTGAGTGTGAGATGCTTGACTTACTTGATTTTCAAAAGTTGCAGTCAGAGTTGTTAAAAATAAAAAACGAGTTGAACATTAGAATAGGTACTGCTGGTCCTATTCCAACATGTTCTATTGATACATATGATTCTTTTATGGAATTCGCTTATGAAAAAGGGTGTGGTGCAGGAAAAACAACATATAGTATTGATTCAAACGGTAATATTAAGGCATGCCCTAGAGATGATAAAATTTACGGAAATATTTTGATCGATAACTTTGATGATGTATGGAATAAAATGGAGGAATGGCGCGATGAATCCCTTTTGCCTGAAGAATGTAGAAATTGTAGTGTAAAGAGTTATTGTGGTGGTGGCTGTAGGTTGGATTCCTTTCCTTTTACTAATAGAAGAGATGCCATGGATACTATGGCAAATGTTGATAATTTGCCAATAAAATATATAAAGAAACATCAAAAGAGTGATATTTTAATAGATGAAAATGTTTTTGTTCCTAATACATTGATTTATGTAAATGAAGAATTTGGCTATAGAGTAAGTAATTTCAATAAAATGCTCTATATTACTGATGAAATGAAATCGTTTCTTGACAGACATGATTATTTTACTGCTGTTGATTTTGCAAAAGAGAACAATGTGGATATTGAAACAGCAACAGAAATAATAAATTTATTAGTGAATAATAATATTTTATATACTAAACAAATATGTAATAAAATGAAAGATGAGGTGAGAATATAATGAATAGATTTATTATTAATATTTTTGATCTTAATTCAAAAGTATATAATTGTCAGGATAATTGCAATTGTGATTGTCATGGCTCTGCTTGTTATTGTATTACCGATTAATCATTTTTTAAAATATTGTTATTGATAATTGATTTTTGGTCAATTGTTAATATGACTAGAATTAGTAAAAAATTCAAAATATAGTGTGGTGGAAATGCAGAAAATGATAAAATATTTAACAAACAATAAAACAAAATAAATTTTATTGGCATTAGCAAAATTAAATAAGAAAAGAAGAAAATAGTTTTTTGAAAGCAAAATAAACTATTTTCTTCTTTTTGACATATCTTGAAATATTAGTGCAATCTTTATAAATAGTCTTTATAGTTTTTATTTGTTTTATTGTTGGAATAATTGAAAAATATAGAGTAATAGTGTATAATATATAGCGAGGAGATTTTTTATGAAAATTGAGAAGTTAGATAAAGATAATATAGAAGAATATATAAGGGATATGAAACTTGTT
>CAKOKV010000212.1 GCA_934095805.1 uncultured Bacilli bacterium
CCTGCATCTAATAATAATTTGCCAACATTATAGTAGGTATTTAAATCACTTTTATTGATCGAATAACTTTTAACTTTTCTATTTATCTCATTATTTATTAATTCATTTTTTATCTCATTATAATAATTCATATTTACTCCTTTCTATGGATTGCAAGTTTCTATTTTTAATTTATTATTTTTAATTTTAAACATAATACTACCATTCTGATCTGTTCTATATATTTTAGAATTTTCCAATGTATTTAATACTTCTTTATTTGGATGTCCATAACGATTATTCGTTCCAACACTGATAATTGAATATTTTGGATTAATTTCATCTATAAACGTTCTACTACTACTTGTTTTACTTCCATGATGTCCTACTTTTAATACATCTATATCAGATATATCATATTCTCCCAATATATCTTTTTCTTTCTCTATTCCTGCATCTGCCATAAACATAAATTTATAACCATTCATTTTTGTATAAATGACATTACTATTATCGTTTTCATTATCATATTCTTTTGTTTGTAAAAAATATAATTTGTTATTATTCACATTCAATTCTTTAATACATGAATAA
Organism: uncultured Bacilli bacterium; assembly: GCA_934095805.1. The sequence continues at coordinate 574 of CAKOKV010000212.1, forward strand.
TATTTGATATTTTTCTTATCCAATACTTTAATTAATTCTTTTTCTAAATCATTGTATGATCCACAATTAAATATTACTTTTTCAACTTTAAATTTAATGACTAAGTTAATTGCTTCTCCAATATGATCATAGTCTCCATGAGTAAGAATTAAATAATTTATTTTTGTTATACCTTTACTCTTTAAAAACTTTATAACATTATCACTTATATTATATTTTTTACTAGATATCATCCATTCATATTCAGAATAATTTAATTTGCCTCCAGTATCAAGCATTACTACTTTACTTTTATATGGATATATTAAAATAGCAGAATCTCCCTGTCCTACATCTAAATAATAGGCATAAAAATTCCTATCGAACCTAGGTATTATTTTAATAATTAAAATAGTTATTAATAAATATAATATACATCTTTTATTATATTTAAATAATAATATAAATATATATAATAAGAAGATAAATAATATTGATACTTTAGGAATATTTATAAATATACTTAATTTAGTAAATAATGAACTTAATGTATTGGTTAAAGCAATTAAGATATTAAATACCGGATTAAGAAAAGGAAATACAAACGATATTAGTGCTAAAGGATAGACAATTACGCTTACTAAAGGTACAAATACCATATTAATAAATACTGAACTTAAATTAATTTCATAATTAATAAAAATACTTATAGGAAATGAAAATAAAAATGTAATTAAGCTTAATTTAAGTAACTTGATAAAATAATTGCCTTTTATAAGGTCTTTATAATAAAATATACCAAAACAAATAATAAATGAATAAATAAATCCAATATCATATATCATAAATGGATTTAAAAATAGAATAATAAAAGCACATATAAATAAAATCTGAATATTAGAATATCTTAAATTTAAATATTTATTTATATTTTTTAATATATAAAATATAACTGCTCTTTCTAAAGAAGCTGATATGCCTGTCAGAAAAAGATATATTATTAATATAATACTAGTTATTATTATTTTTATACTTTCTTTTATATTTTTAAAAAATACATTGATAGCAAGTAAAAGAATATTTAAGTGCATTCCTGATAATGCCAGTAGATGACTAGTGCCATTTATTTGAAAATTATTGTATATTTCACTTGATAAAAGATTTTTATCTCCCAAAATAAATGATAAATAATAATCGCTATTATTCATGTTATATGCTCTTTTATAAATTAAATCTTTTATTTTGTATAATAAATTATTATTTTCTTTTATTACTTTATAATTAGATATATCAAATATATAATATATTTTTTTATTATATAAATATTTTTTATAATTTAGACTATTAAAAATAGTATTACTAGAAGGAACTTTAAATGTGCCTTCTAG
>CAKOKV010000213.1 GCA_934095805.1 uncultured Bacilli bacterium
TTTCTTATCTTTATGAACTCTTTCTATTACTTTTACATTTAATAAAACTCCATTTTTCTCCAGTTCAATCCATTCAATCTTATCCTTATTATCTTCTTTTATTTTATTTTTTATTTTTTCTAATTGTTTATAATTCTTATTATAACTATATAAAGTTATCCCATTATTACTAAGCTCTGCAGATAATAACTCTTTCATTTCTTTACTTTCAGTTTCATAATTTATAAAAAGAATAAACCTTGTAAAAAAAACAATAATAAATATCCCAATTATAAAAAAAATAAAAAACATTCTATATCTTTTTAATATTAATTTAAATCTTTCTATTCCATTTATTCTAATAACATTTATTTCATCTATTGTCTTTATATTATTTATTTTTTCATAATCTAAATATGATACTTTAAAAATCACTACATCTTTTTGATATTTTATATCAAATATATCAATACCCAGTTTAAATAATTTAGTAAGTGTTCTTCTTTTATTTTTAGTCTTAATTTTAACTACATAATAGTTTATCATATAATCACCTATACTCTATTTTATTTATATTCCCTGTTATTAATAATTCATGGTCATATAACTTATTTATAGTTAAGTCAGTTCCACTTATAGTAAGTATTAAAGAAGAACAATCTATTACTATTTTGTCATCATCAAAAACTAAGATTTCTTTATAATTAACTATATCTATTTTATCTTTAAATAAACTAATTTTAAGCTCATTATCTTTTATATATTCAAGTATTTTAGAAAACATAAAATCACCACTTAATAATATGAAAAAAATACTATTTTAATGCAAAAGAAAAAAGAGGATAACCTCTTATTTACTCAATCTTTCCCTTATAATAGAAGATACCTCTTTCATATCGCACCTGTTTTTTACAAGAGGTGTTATTTCTTTCATAACAGCACCAAAATCTTTGATACTAGTAGCATTAACAGAACCTATAACATCAGAAATAATTGTATCAAGTTCTTCCTTAGTAAGCATACTAGGCATATATTTTTTAAGTATTTCAACTTCTGCAGAGTAAGATTCTGCTAAATCAGTCCTGCCAGCATCTACAAACTCAGCAATAGAATCATTTCTCATTTTAATTTGTTTATTTATAACATCAAGATATAACTCATCATTTTCTTCTTTTTTATTATTAATTACTTCAAGCTGTACTGCTCCCTTTACTGCCCTTAAGGTATTAAGCAACACCTTGTCCTTAGATTTCATTGCTTGTATTAAATCATTTTTAATAGTTTCTTTTAACATAATAATTACCTCCATACAATTAAAGAGAAAGCATAACTTCCTCTTATCTATTTCTTTTATTTCTCTTTTTAAAATTAATAGTATTTTGTTTCTTTTCTTCTCTTCTTACTACTCCAGGTTTAGAATAGTATTTTCTCTTTTTAACATCAGAAAGGACACCATCACGAGAACATTTTACTTTAAAACGTTTAATTGCACCATCCAAGTTACCTTTTACACTAACCTCTGTCATAATTATCCCTCCTTTTCGTGTTTAATTCATATAGTATTATATCAGACATTTTTAAACATTTCAACTTTTTTCGATATTATTTTTTAATAGTTGGTTAATTTCATTAGTAACTCTCTCATGCACAAGTAATTAGAAGAATTTTATTAGTTTAGTTGGCTTAAGAGGCCTGAGCGCCGAGAGAAACGCGGAAAGAATTTCTTATATTACCATCTCCACCAAAGTACTCGAAGTTAAAAGCACCAGCATTTGTACCATTATCGTAGCGACCACCACGAATGAACCAAGCAAAAGAAGAACCCAAAAAGCTAGCCTTATCTGAATACCATTTGTCACTTGTTCCCACTATTGTCACTTCTGTTGTTGCATCACCAAGACGTCCCCTTTTATATGTTCCAGAACTACTCCCGTCATATGTATAACTATCATAATGC
>CAKOKV010000214.1 GCA_934095805.1 uncultured Bacilli bacterium
TTGTTGTACTGTATTTGTTCCTAAACATCCTTCTATTAATCCAGATATAAATAAATGTTTAGAATTTGAAAAGAATTTTGATTATGAATCATTAATTGATGAAGCAATTGATAATGTTCAAGTTATTTATAAATTAGATAGAAATAAACATAGTGATTTATTGTAAAAAATTACCATTATAATTTATTTCATCTTACACATTATATTAATGTGATGGAGGTGAAATAAATGAATACAAACAATAAGTTCGTAACAAATGGTTCAAAACAAGCTATCGATAAAATGAAATATGAAATAGCTAGTGAATTAGGTGTTAATTTAGGACCTGATACAACTGCTCGTGCTAATGGTTCAGTAGGTGGAGAAATCACTAAAAGATTAGTTCAAATGGGTGAACAACACTTAGGATCATACCAAGCTAAATAACGATAGGGGCTGTAATGAAATAAAATAATTTCATTCAGTCTTTTTTTGTTTTTTGTTTAACATATGGGAATTTTTTTGCTTCCAAATTATTTGGTTTTTCCCAATATTTTGATTTTATTTCTTTACCACTTAATGAAGCAAAACATTTACGGATATTCATTCCAAGACACATTAACATAATTTCACAAGATACTTTTTCAAAACCACGTCTTCTAATTCGCACATATTGCATATTTTGTTTCAATTGACCAAATGTTCCTTCAACTTGAATGCTCCTATTAATTCTTATTTCTATTCCCTCGGGACTAAGTAAATTTTTCCTTGCATCTTCTTTTAATAATTCATAATAGGGATTTAGTTCACAAACTCTATAATTATAGTCTTTGTTTTTTAAACTTTTTTTACAAATGTAAGAATAATTACAATTAATACAGCCTGTAAATCTATACAATTTACCACCTTTAATTCTTTGTTTCTTAGTAAAATTAAATGATATTTTTTCACCAATACACGTATTTAAACATAGTACACCATCTACAAATGTGTAAAAAAGTTGTGGATTTTTACCACTTGATTCTCCCTCCCAAGATTTAAACTTTACATAATTACCAATATTCTTGTCTTTCATATATTGATAATTAATATAAATCCCATATCCAGAATCAGCACATATATTTTTAGGATATTCATTATAATACTTAAAATATAAGTCGTTCATTGGTATAAAAGTATAATGATCACTTCTATCTTGAAAGACACCATACATTGTAATTAAACCACCTGACACCATTACTTGAATATTATACCCTGCGTGAAAATTATGACTTAATTTAGAATAATAATCCTTTTTTAACACCATCGCGGTTGCATCTTTATCTGTTTTATAATAAGAGTTTCTATTTTCTCCACATATTCTTTCTTTTTCTTCATATTCTAATAATTTGACTAAATACTCATATAGATATTTATATGTTCTTTGTTCGTTAGTTAATCTTTTACCTTTGCCGCTAGGAATAGACCGAATATCTAAGTTATTATCTATAACATATCTATTTAATATTTCATTTAATTCATAACTTTTAATTAAATCTTTTGACTCAATATTTATATTGCATTTCAATAATAAATCTTTAATTTTGATACTTAATTTTTTATGAAATGTTGTTGGTTTCCATACAAATTTATATTTATTTGCATTGGCTTCTATTTTTGTTCCATCCAAATATTGATTAGAAACGTCCAAATTGAATTCATCTCTTATTGCTTTAGTTATTAACGTAAATATTTTATATTGATATGGCAATATATATTTGTTAATACAATCCTTTATTGCATTGTGACTAGGCTCTTCTTGATGCATTAAATATATAACCCTTATATCAAACTTACATAATTTTTCTATTTCTCTTAAAGAGCTTTTAAACTGAGAAAAGCAATAGATAATTGTTGCCGCCAAATTATAAGGATTATAGCCATACCTGCCTTTTTTCTTTTTTTCATTTTCAATA
>CAKOKV010000215.1 GCA_934095805.1 uncultured Bacilli bacterium
ATTTGTTTCATTTGAAACTGTAAGTACATCTTTTACATTCTTAGCACTCTCCAAACCAACATCCTTAGCCACTTCAGACATAATGTTATTCTGCGTCAATAAATTCACAACATTCGTAACCAACTTACTATTCGCCATCTGTGAATTATAATCCAAAGAACCACTCTCACTAATCTGTGGTGTTAAATAAATCGATGTTGAAGCTGTATAAGTAGGTGTAATCAATAGCTTCGTTCCAAAAAAGCCACCTACACCAAATAATATACACAAAACAATAATTAATTTAATATGTTTTAATATAGCACGAAATAATTCTAATAAATCAATCTCTTCCATTTCATTTAGATCATTACTAGGCATACAATCTAATCTACTCTTTGCCATAAAAGCCCTCCCTTTTCATTCATAAAACATACTTATTAAATATATCATAAAATTAACCTTTTTTTTAATAAATTAATTTTATATATAAACAAATGTAAAATACGTATTTTAGTTATTTCTTCCTTCAATTGCTCTTTCATTAATTTTTATCATTTTTTCATGCTCAAAATTATAAATACTAGCAATAAAAATTTGATTTTCTCCTAATTCCTTCTTAATTAGATTCTCAATCAGTTTCATATTTGCATCATCTAATTCTTTACCTTTTGGAGAATCTAAAGCCATAAATAATTTGGTATCCATATTTTCCTCAATTACTTTTAGAAAAGCAACTTTAAATGCAAAAACAATTTTTTGTAAAACCGCTCCAGAGAGTGATTTTAAATCTGAAGTAAATATATAATCTTCATTGCTTGAAATTTTATTTTCAACTTCTAATTCTTTAGCATATTTAAAAACATGTTTATATATTTTTGATATATATTCATTGTTAAATTTAGTTTTTGTTCTAATTTCTGATTTTAATTCTTTTAACTTTATATTTGTTTCGTCCAATAATCTCTGTATCATAGTTTGATCAATATTAACATTAGCAAGTTGCTTATTTACAATCGTATCTTCAGATTCTACTGGAAATAAAGTTTGAACCGAATTTTTATCATAATAATCATGTAACTTCATCTCATAAAAAGATTTTTCTTTTTTAATACGTTCAATATTAGTAACTATTATACTTCTTTGTGCACGTATATATTCATGATTTACTGTCGAATTCACTAATGTTTCTCGATTAACTGGAATAATAATATCACCCTGTTGTACTGATAAATCCATTGAATCAATATAATCAAAAAATTGTTTATCTTTATTAATGACTAAATCAATGTCTTTTAAAGTTTTCTTTTCATCTTCGAGTCTTATATTGCAGTACATTATTTTATCATTAAGATTTTCTTCAATATCTGAAACGAATATTTCTCCATTTTTTTCATAGACTTCTTCACTTAACGCCTGTATATTTAACAACGCTGAATATTTCTTTTTATTCAATTCAAGACTTTTCTTCTTTTCAATTAAATCATCAATATCTAGTCCGTTTAGGCCAGCTAATAATTCTTCTATACTAAATCTAATTTTCCCTATAACAATTCCACGATTAAGAAGTGTCCACCCTTTATCCTGATCCACGTAAATAAAACCTAATAAATTATTTAATACCTTAACATTATCATACTTAAAAATATAAGATAAAAAACTTACATGTGCACTTGGAAGTGTGAAATTCACTTTATTACCTTCATATAAAAGTGTTAATAAATTCTTATCTCTTCTTACCGTATACCTTTGTCCCTTTTCAACTAAAATAATTTCTGTATATATGTTTGAAAAATTAATTCCTTTTGTTGATGGTATAGGATAACCTAATGCATAGAATAAAAGTCGTAGATATGTAGATTTACCTTTTGTGTTTTCTTCTGAATAAATTAAATTTCGTATTTTATAGTTTACTTTATGAAAATTTTATGTAATAATATTATATATTTTGTGC
>CAKOKV010000216.1 GCA_934095805.1 uncultured Bacilli bacterium
CAGCTGGTTATGAAAGAAGTAATGAATAATGAATAAAACTATCATGGCTATATGGGGTTCAATTGTTGTACTAATATGCATTTTTCTTATTTTTCTTGCTAAAAAAGATGAAGATAAAGTATATAAAAATATTGAAAAAGATATTATTGTAGCTACTAAATCTTATATAGATGATAAAGAATTAATGCCTAAAATTGGTTATTCTGTTGTTGTTAATGTTGATGAATTAGTTCTTAATAATTATATTGAATATACTGATACAATAGATAAATATTGCTTAAATAATGTAGTTGTGTCAAGAGGGGTAATTGATTCTCAATATGAAGTAAAAACAGATTGTGAATATAATGTTCATGATAATGTATATAGTGAATAAACTTATATCTTATGATATAAGTTTTTTATTGTAAAAAAGTATATAAAATTATATAATTAAATCATAGGAGGAAGTGTGTATGGGAAAAGTAAAAATTAATAATAATTTAGCTGCTTTAATGTTAGTTGCATCTATTTTTGCAGGATGGGGAACATTAATGATTGTAACTATTCTAATGATTATTTTTTGTGATTTAAATGATAAAATTAAACCATTAATTATAAAAGTAGTTTCATTTATGGCTGGTATTACATTAATACTTTTAGGATGGGATTTAGTATCTAATGGTATTGATTTAATATTTAAATTATTTAATAATATTATTTCTATTATTAATTCATATTTATCTTATAGTAATAAAATTGATTTAGTAGAATTTGAAGGTAAATTTGTAGTTCCAGTAACTACGGTAGTTGCTTCTATCGGTTCAATTATTAAATACTTAGTTACATTCTCTAAATTCGGATTTATCATTGCTGTTATAAGTGGTAAGGCTATGAAAGAAAATGCTTGGACTAAAAAAGTTAATCAATATGTTTCTAAGTTTACAAATTTCGCAAATTCTTTTGATGAAAGTGTAAATGTAAATGCAAATAATGTTGAAACTGTTTCAGCTGTTAATAATATAGAAAATAATATTAATCAAAACAATAGTATTATGTAGGAGGTTTTATGGATTATTTATTTTGGATCATTGTATTTATAGTTGTAATTATTTTACTTAGAAGTATTGTACAAATTGATGAATATGAAAGAGGAGTTAAGTTTTCAAGAGGAAAGTTTAGTAAAATAATGGATCCTGGTTGGAATATAGTTTTACCTATATTTGAATCTTATAAGAAGATTGATATAAGAACTAAAGCAGTAGATGTTCCTGAACAAGATGCTATTACTAAAGATAATGTATCTGTTAGAATAAATGCTGTTATATATTATAAAATTTTTGATGCTTCTAAAGCAATTTTAGAGGTTGAAAATTTTTATTATGCTGTTAGTCAACTTGCTCAAACAACAATGAGAAATGTAGTAGGTAGTGTTTCATTAAATGAATTACTTGGTGAAAGAGAGAAGATTTCTACTGAAATATGTAAAATTATTGATGAAGCAACTGATCCTTGGGGAATTAAAGTTGAAAATGTTGAACTTAAAGATGTAAGTTTACCAGAAGAAATGAAAAGAGTAATTGCTAAGGCTGCAGAAGCTGAAAGAGAAAAGGAAGCAATTTTAACTAAAGCAAAAGGTGAAGTTGAAGCTTCTAAGAATTTAGCTATTGCTGCTAATACTATGGCAAGTACACCAGGTGCTATGCATCTTAGAACTTTATCAACTATTAATGATATAAGTAGTGATCAATCAAATACTATTATTTTCTGTTTACCAATTGAAGTGCTTGAAGCTATAAAAGGTAAAACAGTTAATGATGTAAGTGAAGACTTAATTAAAAAAATAAGTAAAAAGAATTAATAAAAAAGATTTTAATTCATATATTTTATTGGTGAAATAATGTATGAAAAAAATCTTTTTATTTTGTTTTATGTTTATGTTTTTGTTA
>CAKOKV010000217.1 GCA_934095805.1 uncultured Bacilli bacterium
TAGTAATTTTGTTAAAAAAAGTAAAAAAGCTATAAATGATGAATTAAGAAGAGACTTCGTTTTAGCTAGTAGTGATGATACATTTAAAAAATTATGTAATAGACTTAAACTTGATGAAGAAATATTAATGAAATATACTAGTAAATTAATGGACTCTTCATGTGAACTTAAAAATTGTTCTAAATGTAAAGGATTAGGTTATTGTAAGAATGCTGTTAAAGGTCATGTATATTTTCCGACTGTAACAAAAGATTTTATAGAATTTTCATATAAATCATGTAAATATTATAAAGAAAATACTAAAAAGAATAACACAACTTTTTTTGAAACACCAAAAATGTTAATGTCAGCTTCGTTAAGCGATTTAATTAATGAAAAAGAAAGAACAATTATCATAAAATATATAAAAGATTTCTTAACTAAAAAAGTTAAAAATGAGCCAGTAAAAGGATTATATTTAAGTGGTTCTTTTGGAAGTGGTAAATCATATATATTAAGTGCATTATTAAATGAACTTTCTAATAAAGGCTTTAAATGTGTTAATATTAATTATCCATTACTTTTAAATAAATTAAAAGCAGCATTCAATGATTACAATTATAATGAAGTATTAGAAGAAATTATGACAAGCGATATTCTTTTAATAGATGATATAGGTGCAGAAAATAATAGTGTTTGGGCTAGAGATGAAGTGCTTGGAACAATACTTCAATATAGAATGGATTGTGATCTTACAACATTTTTTACATCGAATTTTACTATTGATCAATTAGAAAATGAACTTTCTGAAACAAATAAAGGCTCAGATCAAATTAAAGCAAGAAGAATAATTGAAAGAATAAAATATTTGACAATAGAAGAAAAATTAATCAGTAAAAATAAGAGATAAAGTAAAAAACCAAAATGTTGTTTGACATTTTGGTACTTTTTTGGTATAATATGTTCATCATTAAGGGGGAATGTAAAATGAGAGATATTTTATTAATATATGCTGTAATGCAATTAATGTCTACTGCATTTGGTTTAACAGTTATTGGTATTGTTAAATCCTTAATTGAAGAAAAGTTACAAGACAAAGGCTATGTACTAAAAAATAGAAATAGTCTATATAAATTTAATGAGAAATTAGGTAATGTTTTAAAAGGTTTTATTCCATTCTATTATGCTATAAAAGCTGTATCATTAATTCAAGGAAAGAATCCAATTAATAGAGCAGCTGAAGAAGAAATAGTGAGTGGAAATTATATAACTAGAGATGAACAATTGGATATATTCCGTGAAGAAGAAGCAAGAAAACAAATGGATCCAACAATTGCTCATGAACCAAGAATAATGTTTGAAAAACCTGAAAAGTATAAAGCTACTAGAAATAATATAGAAAACTTATATGATACTTATGAAACTCCTATTGAATATATCACAAAATTAGATACTGAAACAGAACAATTAGATATCACACCATTTAAATCAGAAGGTAATATTCAAAGAGTTGTAGTTCCTGGCGAAGTTACTAATCAAGATATAGCAAGAGCAATAAGTGAACTTAGTGTTGCTGAACTAGAGGCATTAAGAGAAAAAATAAGTGAACTTGAGAGTATAAAAAGTAGAAATAGAGCATTATCATTTAAAAAAAATATTGCATAAGAAATTTTGATATGTTATTATATATTTGTAAAGAAATAATTGGACAACATAAATAATATAATTATTGTAGAGAGTTAGTGTTTGGTGAAAACTAATATAATTTGTTATTTATTACTACCAGTTGTATGTGGTTAATAGCCAACGGATGTTCCGTTATAACAAATTAAGATAAATTAGGGATGGCACCGTCATTTTTGACTCCTTTGGCTATCTCTTTTTTTGTTCTTTTGGGAGGGTTTATGAAAGAATATAAAAGTATAAAATTATCAAAATTTTT
>CAKOKV010000218.1 GCA_934095805.1 uncultured Bacilli bacterium
TTTACTTGATAGAATAAATAATTCAATTGATAATTTTGATAATTTAATTGATAAGTTAGAAGAAAAAACTATTATGGTTGATTATGGAGGAGCTAATGCTGCTAAGGCATTACATGTTGGACATATGAGACCTGCTAATATTGGTGAATCTTTAAAGAGACTTGCTGAAACTTTAGGAATGAAAACAATAGGTGATGTTCATTTAGGAGATATTGGAAGACAATCTGGTATGTTGATTACTGAGATTAAAAAGAGAAAACCAGATTTATGTTATTTTGATCCTGATTATAAAGGTAAATATCCTAAGCTTGAAATAACAGAAGAAGAACTTGGAGAATATTATCCTGCTGCTAGTAATGATGCAAAAGAAAACCCTGAAAGAATGGAAGAAGTAAGAAAAATTACTGCACTTGTTGATAAAGAGGTTGAACCATATTTTTCAATGTGGAAGGATATTGTTGAAGTATCTAAAAAGTCAATTAAGAAATCATATGATTATTTAAATTGCAATTTTGATTTATGGGAAGGTGAACTTAGTTCATTAAAATATGTTCCTGATACTCTTAAGGTTTTAGAACCATATATGTATGAAAGTGAAGGGGCTAAAGTTATTGATGTTAAAAAAGATGATGATAAACTTGAAGTTCCACCATTAATAGTAATTAAGAATGATGGAGCTACTATATATGCAACTCGTGATTTAGCAACTATATATGCTAGGGTTAAATTATATAATCCAGATGAAATTTGGTATGTTGTTGATGCAAGACAGTCATTATATTTTGAACAAGTTTTTAGAGCAGCATATAAATCTCATTTAGTTAGAGATGATGTTAAATTAGCTCATTATTGGTTTGGAACTATGAATGGTAGTGATGGTAAACCATTTAAAACAAGAGATGGTGGAGTTGCATCACTAAATGGATTAATTAATGATGTTAAAACTAAATTAATATCTAAACTTGATAGGTATGAAGAAAGTGAAAAAGATAAAATTGCTGATATACTTACAGTTGCAACTATTAAGTTTGCTGATTTATTACCATATAGAACAACAGATTTTATATTTGATATTGATAAAATAACTTCATTTGAAGGTAAAACTGGTCCATATGTTTTATATACTATGGTTAGAATTAAATCTATATTAAATAAAGTTAATATGAATAAATATTCAATTCATTCTGTATATAGTGAAACTGAAAAAAGTATTTATATTAAGTTATTAGAAATTTCTAAGATGTTAAATAAAGCATATAATGAAAAAACACTTAGTTATGTATGTGAATATTTATTTGATTTATGTAGTTTATTTAATAAATTCTATGGTGAAACATCTGTTCTTAATGAAACTGATGAATTAAAAAAGGAAAGTTATATTGGACTTCTTAATATTATGTATAATGTTGGATATAAATTACTTAATATTTTAGCAATTGGTGTTCCTGAAAAGATGTAATAGTTGATAAGTATGCTTTATGCATACTTTTTTTGTAAAATTAATTAATTTTGTTGTAAGTTTGATAGTTGTATGCTATAATACACTCGAACGAAGAAAGTTCCTTGCTTCATTTTTAAGTGAAGCCGTGAGACCAAAAGGAGGTGTAGTAATGAATAAATATGAAATAATGTTTATCGTTAAGACTGATATCGATGAAAAAACTCAAAAAGAAGTTGTTAAAACTTTTGAAAAAGTATTAACTGATATGAAAGCAAAGATTGTTAATTCTAAAGATATGGGTCAAAAAAAATTAGCTTATCCTATTAAGAAACAATTAAGAGGTAACTATTATGTATTTAATGTTGAAGCTAGTGTAGCTGCTGTTAAAGAATTTGATAGAAAAGCTAAAATTGATGAAAACATCTTAAGACATATTGTCATAAGAGAAGAGGA
>CAKOKV010000219.1 GCA_934095805.1 uncultured Bacilli bacterium
TATTTCTTTCCACTTATACTTGTTGCTTTAATATATTTACTTCTTACAACTACTGTTAGTAAGCTTCTTAAAAGAATTGAAAGGAAGTTAGATGTAAATGATTAGTGTTAATAAAATTAGTAAAAAATATGGAAATAGATATGTATTTAAAAATATTAGTTTTGATATTAAAGATAGAGAAAAATTACTTATAATTGGTCCATCTGGTTGTGGAAAAACAACTCTTATTAGATGTTTAAATGGACTTAATAAAGTTAATTCTGGTAATATATTTTTAAATGGAGTTAAAATTAATCAAATAGATGATGTTACTTTAAAAAGTAAGGTTGGTATGGTATTTCAGAATTATAATTTATTTCCACATTTAACAGTAAGAGAGAATGTAGCTCTTGCTCCTAAGCTACTTAAAATGGGTAGTGATGAAGAAATAGATGATTTAGTTAAGAAATTACTTAGTAAAGTTAATATTATTAATAAAATAGATTCTTATCCTTCAAAGTTAAGCGGTGGTGAAAAACAAAGAGTTGCGATTGCTAGAACACTTGCAACTAAACCAGAAGTAATATTATTTGATGAACCAACTTCTGCATTAGATCCAGCAACTATTAGTGATTTTATATTACTATTAAATGAACTTTCAAGAACAACTACTATTGTTGTAGTATCACATGAAATGGATTTAATAAAATCATTTGCTGATAAAGTATTATTTTTGAAAAATGGCAGTATTCTTGAATATGGTACTGCTGATGAGATACTTAATAGTAAAAATGAAGAAGTTAAAAATTTCTTAGGAAAATAAGGTAAATATTTTAAAAATGTTTACTTTTTTATTTGTTATAGTTATAATTGATGTAGAAAGTATATAGAATTGAAAGGAGAATTATAAATATATATGGTAGATTTAAAAGGAAAAAGTTTTTTAAAATTATTAGATTTTACAGAGGAGGAAATTTATTACTTACTTGATTTAGCTAAAAATTTCAAGACTAAGAAACATAATCATGAAGCTCATGAATATTTAAAAGGCAAGAATGTTGCTTTAATATTCGAAAAGACTTCTACTAGAACAAGATGTTCTTTTGAAGTTGCTGCTTATGATTTAGGTATGCATACAACTTATCTAGATCCAACTGGAAGTCAACTTGGTAAAAAGGAAAGTGTTGCTGATACTGCTAAAGTATTAGGTAGAATTTATGATGGAATTGAGTTTAGAGGTTTTAAACAAGAATCTGTTGATGATTTAGCTAAATATTCAGGAGTACCAGTATGGAATGGTTTAACTGATTTATTCCATCCAACACAAGCATTAGCTGATTTTATGACTATGGAAGAACATTTTGGTCATTTAAAAGGATTAAAGTTTGTATTTATGGGAGATACTAGAAACAATTGTGCTAGAAGTTTAATGGTTATGAGTGCTAAGATGGGTGTTAATTTTGTTGCTTGTGGTCCAAAAGATTTATGGCCAGATGAAGAACTAGTTAATACTTGTAAAGAAATAGCTGATAAGAATGGATGCACAATTACACTTACTGATTCAGTAGAAGAAGGAGTTAAAGATGCAGATGTATTATATACAGATGTATGGGTATCTATGGGTGAACCAGATGATATATGGAAATCAAGAATAGATTTATTACAAAAATATCAAGTTAATAAGGATGTTATGAGTATTGCTAATCCAAATGCTATATTCTTACATTGTTTACCATCTTTCCATGATTTAAATACAACAATTGGAAAAGATATTAATGCTAAATTTGGTTTAACAGCTATGGAAGTTACTGATGATGTATTCTTATCAGAACAATCAAAAGTATTTGATGAAGCTGAAAATAGAATGCACACTATTAAAGCTGTTATGTATGCTACTTTAAAAG
>CAKOKV010000220.1 GCA_934095805.1 uncultured Bacilli bacterium
GGAAAGTTAAATGATTCTATTATTGATTTAGAATTATTATTAGAAAAAATAACTGATGTTAATAATAATGATATACGAGATGAAAATGATTTTAATGTATTTAGTACTGTTATTGATGATGATAGTATACCAAATGATATGAAAATGAATGCTCTTATTGAATTTAGAAAATATAATGTTATGAGAACTAATAAGGAAGTTAAAGTTATTTCTAAAGTTAATATAGAGGATGTTAGAAATTGTTTTATTGAACATGGTTTTTCAGAAAAACAACTTAGATTGGTTGATAAATTTAAAGATGAAATTGAAGCAAATTCTAAAGTTGATAATATTAGAAATATATTAAATTATATGGAATCAAAAAATATACTAAGAAAGTTTGCTTTTTCTGATTTACTTGTTATATGTATTTATGGAACACTTGATTCAGTTAAAAATAGATATGAAACATTAGAAAGCAAGAATACATTATATCCAGTGTTCTTTGATATACCATCTGTATGGATAAACAATGTAAGTAGAAGTTCAAGTAGAATTCATACAAGAAAGAATAGTAATGGTAAAGAAATAGAAAATCCAAAATCTTTGAAGTATTCTGCACATATTCTTTCTTATGAAGATTTAGTTAGAAATGAGAAGTTTTTAAGAGAAAAAGGATTTGATGTATCT
This sequence comes from uncultured Bacilli bacterium, assembly GCA_934095805.1. The sequence continues at coordinate 670 of CAKOKV010000220.1, forward strand.
TTAAATGATCAAACTGGTGTTGTTAAAGTATTTAGACAATCACATCGTAGATTATCTGATAATTTTGATACTGCTTGTAAATATGGATTATTTAATGGTAATCCTGAAGATTTTCCAATATCAGCTTTAGCTAATATAAGTAATATAGAGACAAAATTAGACTATTTTGTTGAAACTGGTCTTTTAGGAGATGCTGATAATATTGGAGATGAAAAGGGTAATTATGGTAAGAATCATCCTTTAACTCTTAATAGGTTAAATTTAAGAGCTTTTCCACTTTTATATAAAATGAAAAGAGATATGGATCCTCGTGATTATTATGATATGTTATTTTCTAGTTCTAGACCAGGATGTTTAAAGAAAGAATTTACTTCTGATATGTTTAATTATGGTTTATTAGATGATGAAGTATTTGATAAATTTATGAGTGATAACTTTGTAGATACTAGTAAATATATACCTAATTATTCAGTTTATAATGATGTCACAACAACTAGAATTGATGCATCTAAATCACCTGTAATAGCTGATTTAGATAAGAGATTTGGTGTTAAAGATAATCCTCTTGTATATAGAATAGGTAATAATATTATATCTAGAAATAAAGTAATTAGAAATTATGGTAAACTTGTAAGTAGTGGTATTACACTTGATGATGATGCATTAATGTATTCAATAGTTGAAGGTAGTTACTTGAATATGGAAGAGTTAACTGCTATTGCTAATGATATAGGATATAAATTAGAAGGGGAAATGAAGTTATGAAATATTTAAAAAAATATGGTTTATCTTTTGAAGATTTAAAAGAAATTGAATCTGTACTTGATGATATGGATTTAAATTTATTATATGTTAATGAAGATAAAGTTATAAGTATTCTAGATTATCTTATATCTATTGGATTTACTAATGTAAAAGAATTATTAATGCATAAAACTAATTTATTTTATATTAGATTAAGTGTTATAAAAGAAAGAATTAGTAAAGATAAAGAAAATATAATAAAAGAAATAAATAATGATGTAGAATATTTAGATAGGATGGGATTATAATGAATAATAATGATAAAAAAATATTATTTGGAATAAGTATTGTATTTTTATTTATTATATCTGCATCATTATCTTATGCATATTTTAGTAGTTCTGTAACAG
>CAKOKV010000221.1 GCA_934095805.1 uncultured Bacilli bacterium
AAATAATAGTGTTCATATAATGAGTAGGGACACTATTACTACGATACAAAGAATAATTAAAGATAATAATATTAAATCAATATTAGAAGTAGGTACTGCAATAGGTTACTCGACTATATGTTTTGCTAGTACTGGTATAGACAAAATAGAAAGTATTGAAAGAGATAAAGAAAGATATGATATAGCAGTATCAAATGTAGAAAAAAGTGGTTTAAATAATATATCTTTAAACCTTATGGATGTATTTGATTTTAATACTACTTCTAAATATGATTTAATTATTATAGATGCTGCTAAAAGTCAAAATAGAAGAATATTTGAAAAATTTATGAATAATTTAAATGAAAATGGAATAATAATAATTGATAATTTAAGTTTTCATGGTTTTGTTGGTAAAAGTAATGAGATTAAAAGTAGAAATTTAAGACAAATGGTTAGAAAAATAGAGAAATTCATTGAATACTTAAAAAATAATGATGAATTTGATACAGAATTTATAGAAGTAGGTGACACTTTAGGAGTATGCAAAAGAAAGAATTTATAATTATACCTAATAGTAAAAGACTTAGTTCATTTAAAGTAAATAAGTTCATATTACCACTTGAAGACTATAGTATAGGTTTTGATGTTTATTTTAATGTAAAAGAAATAAATAAGATAAGTGAAAAATATGATGTTATTATTATAATGAATAAGTTTTTGCATAGAAAAATAGATGATTTTAGAAAAATATATAATAGTTTTAATTCTAAAATTAAATTTATGGTTGAAGATATAGGTCTTAGTGATGTAATTGATAAGGATAGAATAATTTTATATGAAAATCATATATTATCTAATTATAGAGCTATAAATTGTTTAAAAGAAATTGGTTATAATAATGTTGTTATAAATAATGATCTTACTATTGATGAAATAAAAAATATTATAAAGAAAACTGAATCAAATTTATATTATTTTTATACTGGTAAAAATATACTTATGTATTCAAAAAGAAAATTAGTTAGTGATTATAATGAATACTATAATAAAGAAAAAATAGATAAATATAATTTAAGAGAAATTGTTTCAGGTACATTGCTTGATATTAAAGAGGAAGATGGTACTGTAATATATTATGATAAAGTATTTTGTGCTTCTAAATATTTAAGTGATTTGAATATGAATCTTATTATTAATTTAAGTAATTTAGACCCTATAACTACTAAAATGATAGTTAAGAATTATGATAGAGATAATTTATGTAATCTTATATTATGTGATTATTATTTTTTAGAAAATGATATTAAATATAAGGTAGGTGATTTAAAATGAATTATGAATTATTGTTACCTGCTGGTGATTTAAATAGATTAAAATTTGCATTTATATATGGAGCTGATGCTGTATATATAGGTGGTTATAATTATAGTTTAAGAGCTAATGCTAATAATTTTAGTTTAGAAGAAATAGCTGAAGGAGTAGAGTTTGCTCATAGTTTAGGTAAGAAAGTTTATGTTACTGTTAATATGATATTTCATAATGAAGATTTAGGTAATTTAGATGAGTATTTATTGGAATTAGATAAAATAGGTATAGATAGTTTTATAGTAAGTGATTTTGCTGTTATTGAGACTATAAAAAGATTAGAATTAAAGACTAAGTTTTTTATATCTACTCAAAAATCTATTACTAATTTAGAAACAGTTAAATTTTATAAAGATTTAGGTGCTTATAGAGTTGTTTTAGCAAGAGAATGCAGTAGAGATGATATAAAGTATATCAAAGAAAATATTGATACAGAACTTGAAGTATTTATTCATGGGGCGATGTGTAC
>CAKOKV010000222.1 GCA_934095805.1 uncultured Bacilli bacterium
ATTATACCTGCTACACCTCCTGGTTTTAACAATTGTTTGGCTTTTTCGACAAAGAACGTTTCAATGGAATTATTTGTTGAATATGTATTTTTATTAACTAATTTAGTTAAACTATATTTATTTCTCTCTTCTTCTGTTAATGTTTCTAGAAATCCCTTTACCGAATATGGTGGATTTGCTATCAAAATATCATATTGACCATCTTTTATATTTTTATTATCAGCTAAAGCATCTCCATATGTAATATTAATATTATCTTGTCCATACATAAATGCAGATACTTTTGATACTTTTGATAACCTATACTCTTTTTCAATCCCATCTATTTCTGAATAACAGTTTTGTAATTCTTCTTCTGAATTAAAATATCTTTTTACTTGAGAAGCATATTCGTTTAAAAAATGCCCAGCTCCACAAGCGTAATCAATTACTTTAGGATAATTATCATTTTCTTCTATTATTTCTTTCAATGGTAAAGACGAAACAATGAATCTTGTTATAGGAAGAGGCGTAAAAAATTGGCCCTCACTTTGCTTTATACCGTCGTCAAGAAATCCTTCAAATAAATCTCCTAAAAATTGATTTTGTTCTTCTGTTTTCAATTTAATATCTTGAAACATTTTTACCATCTTTAATAATATTTCTGAGTTTTGCTTAAACAATTCTTCATTATGAACGTCTATAAAAGCAAAATCATTATTAGTAAAAAATTTTAATTCCCTGAAATAAGACATGACTTTATCTTTTGTAGCGTCTGGATCATTTTTAAACAACTTAAACGCACTTGTTATTTGTTTATTATCTATATAAGTAACTTCTTCATTAAGAAATTTTTGCATTCCGTCCTTATATAATTTTTGCAGCCTATCTTGTAATTGATAGTAGTCATCAAATGCTATTCCTTTCCAGTTAAATTTCAAACTGTTAGGATGCTGAATTTCATCTACTATTTTTGCCAAAAATATATTAATTAATTTATCAAATGCATTTTCATGGCCTGATACATTATGTTGTCTTAAAATTGTTGCAAATTCATTATATTTTTTTTGAGTATCTTCAAATCCTACACTTTTCAAATCTTTAATAGAATAAATTTTATTAATTTCATATGGTGCAACTTCATCTTCGAAAATTCCAGTTTCTTCATATTCTAAATTATAAACATTTTTCCATACTCTATACAATTCTTTTACATCGGATGCTTCTTTGTATCTTAATCTTTGAGATATTTTTAAAGTCTTTAAAAAGTCTTCATTATCCTTCAGTGTCATTATTCTATCTGTATAAATTAATTTATTATCATCTATATTCGAAGTATATAAGCATAAATATTGGGTCTTCTTTATTTGCTGTGCATAACTAAATAACTGATCTCCATCAATTAATGTTTTTTGCCATGCTTTATCATATTCTTCACCAAATGTTTTACATTCTATTATTAAAAATTCATGTCCATTGTTATCTTTTATTAATATATCCGCTTTGCCGCCAGAAGCTCCTCTTCCTAATTGCCACCTTGGTTCTAATTCGATATTCCTAGCGAAGTATCCCTTTGTTAGTAGCCTTGTTACACATTCTAAGACAACAAAATTTTCTGGATGTTCAAAATTTGATGTTGTCTTATCATTTACTTTTAATTCGTCAGGATATTTAATTAGTTCATCCTTCAAATTGACAATAATGCATGCTGAATTATCAAAAAATTTAACATATATATTATCATCATCTGTAGTAAAATGCATTAATTCTAATAGATGCTTAACATTTTCCTTTTTAATCATTTTTAGTACCTCCTATATAC
>CAKOKV010000223.1 GCA_934095805.1 uncultured Bacilli bacterium
CCACTATATAAAACAACTGCTACATCATTGCAATCCTTTTTTAGTAAAAGTTCTGAAGAAGGTTTTCCAAGACTTAAAAATTTACTCCAAAGTAAGGCATTTTTACCTAATTCCTTAACTTTATATTTTTTCTTAGTTGTCATATTGTATAAACTCTTAGTTATAAAATTCATACTGTTAGAAATAGGCACAACTACCATTTTCTTTAATTTAAATTCTCTTACTTTATAATAAATAAAATCACTAACTATTAAATAAGAAGATTTAGCTTCTTTTAGATAATGTTTAATTTCATTTTCGCTTGACAATGGATGAATAATATTTGCAACCGCTCCTATTTTATTAACAGCATAAAAACTAAATACTGCTTCTGGGCAATTAACCATACATATTGTGACATAATCATTTGCTTTTACACCAATACTTAATAAAGCATCAGCTGCCTTATCTATTTCCTTAAGCATTTCGCTATAAGTATATTTTTTCTTAAAATACTCTAAAGCATAGTTCTTAGGATACTTAAGAGCTATTTCTTTTATTTTTTCATAAAGAGTTCCCTTAAAAAAGTCAATATTTTTCCATTCGTCCTTGTAATAACTATCCCACAAATTGCCATTTTTAATATTTTTATCTTTCTTAAATCCAAACATATTCATGCCTTCTTTCACATTATTTACATTAAAGGAGCAAATAATCTACAAAAGTCTTGTAATATTCTAACAAAGAAATTATTCTTACAATCATCAATAGATATCTCCTTTGATATTTTTATACTATCTAAAAAATCTTTTTTCATATTATGTATGCATTCAACATCATAAAGACAAGCTCCGCATTCAAAATTCAAATACAAGCTTCTAAAATCAAGATTGGCAGTACCTATAACTGCAACTTTATCATCCGAAACAAATGATTTAGAATGAACAAAGCCAGGAGAATATTCATAGATTTTGACTCCAGCTTTAATCAGCGTTCGATAATAAGATTTAGTAGTAAAATGAACAAGTCTTTTATCCCATTTATAAGGAACCAATATTCTTACATCTACCCCACTTTTAGACGCCATAGTTAAAGCCAAAATCATATTTTCATCTATAATTAAATACGGAGTATTAATATAGACGTATTTTTTTGAGTTATTAATTATATTTAAGTAAACATATTCACTTATATTTTCTCTATCCATCGGACTATCAGCATACGGTTGAACATAGCCTTTAGAACTTATACTGCACGTTTCATTACTCCACGGGTAATACTTAAAGCAATCTAAATTATCATTAGTTGCAATCATCCACATCTGTAAAAACATTAAAGTAAAACTCCCAGTCGCCTTACCAGTAAGCATAATCCCAGCATCTTTCCAATGACCACATCTATCATAAAGATTAATATATTCATCTGCTAAATTTATTCCTCCAGTAAAAGCAACCTTTCCATCGATAACAACTATCTTACGATGGTCTCTATTATTTTGTACTGAAGTTAACAACGGTCTAAAAGGATTGAACACAGTACATTTTATTCCATAAGAATTCATCTCATTAACAAAATTATTAGGTAAAAGGAATAAACATCCCATATCATCACATATTACTTTAACTTCTACACCATTACTTGCCTTCTTTTTTAATATTTTTAAAACACTATTCCACATTTTACCTTCATTAATAATATAGAATTCTAAAAATATATATTTTTCTGCTTTATTTAATTGTTCAAGAAGTTGTTCAAACATTACTTCCCCACTCTCTAAGTAATTAACAGCAGTTTTATCATAACAAGGATAATTAT
>CAKOKV010000224.1 GCA_934095805.1 uncultured Bacilli bacterium
GACAGTCCGGAAAAAAGAATAAAAAGGGGTTGGCTAGTGTGATACTAGCACCAATTCGCCTAATAGTGAATTGGTAAGTCTATATACTAATGTAAAACCACTATTTTGTCAAGTGAAATTAAACAAAAAGTATAAAAATTTTTAGTATCAAAATCCTAATTATATAAAAATTATAACACAGAAATATTAAAGTATGATATTATTATATTATGAATAAAGTAGATATGCTAAAAATTTCAAAAGCATTAATAAATGCATATTTAACAAATGATGAAATTAATTTAGATGAAAAGCACTATTTTATGTTTTCTATTGCTAGTTTTTTAGTTTTAAAAGAACAAATAATTAAAAAAGATATAAATGATAGAAGTAACACAAAAATAATATATGATGAAAGTAGTGAATATACTCCAGCATTATTAACACAGTATAAGCATTTATTGCAAACACTAAGATATACAGTAGATGGTGAAAAAACATTAGAAGAAGCATATAAGACTGTTGAATTAGTAAACGGCTCTGATAATAATGAATTAAAAGAAGCTGTATGGTGTATAGATAGATTAAGAGATTCATTTGCTCATGGAAAATATGATTTTGATTTAGACAGAAAAGTAATTAAAGTTGATAATAGATATTTCACTTATGAAAATGGTACAAGAATAGAACATATCTTTAAATGTGAAATAAATCCAGAATTATTAAATTGGCTTTATCAAAAAGTAAATGAAAAAGAAATTAATTATGTATTTGCTAATTTTAAAGATGGAAATTTATTTAAAATATATGATGAAGAATTAGCAAACTTTATATCAAAAAAACATTATTATAAAAGAAGAGAACAATTTGATGCTTTAGAAAAATTAGGAGAACCAAATACTTTTAAAAATAAAGATACTGATATAGCAAATAGAAATAAAGAAAGTGTTAAATTAAATAGTTCTAAAAAAGATGCAAAACTTGCATTAAAACAAACAGCTCAAACATTAGGATTTTCAAGTACAGAAAGTGATATTTTAACAATATTATTATATAATTATTTATTACTTTTATTATCAGATGATAAAAAAGAATACGATTATAGTCAATTGTCATTATTAGGAATAAATTATGAATTTAAAGAAATAACAGATTCACAGCAACTAAAAGATGATATTACAAATACTAGAAGTGGTATAAAGAAAGTATTAAAAAGATTCAATAAATCATTTGTAAAGATAGATGAACATGAAAGTACTAAAAGATATAGACAATTGTTTATAAAGACAATATCTGATTTACTAAAAGAACTAAAAAAAAGAAATGAAGCTGTTATAAGCAGAATAAGAAATGCAGTAATGCATGGTAATATAGAAAAAGAAGTAGAAACGAATAATATACACTTATTTGATGATGTAAGTGGTGAAGAACAATTTACTTGTATGACTAATAATCAAGGATTAATAGATTTGATAAATGAGTTAGAAAGTAACAAAAAATTAACATTTATAGAATTAATATATGAAATTCATAAATTACTAGTATCTTTTGAATTAGATGAAGAATTTATAACTAAAAGTTTAATGAATTTATATATGTGTGCTAAGTATGCTAAAGAAGATATTAGACAAGAAGATAATGTAGATGATATAATAAGGATGATAGAAATAAGAAGTGAAATAGAAAGACTACAATTAGAAAAAGCAAAAGCAGAACTAGAAATAGAAAGAAACACAGAAAGTGAAATAAGGAGGTAAGAAAGTATGATATGGTATGTAGTTGGAGGAGTTATAG
>CAKOKV010000225.1 GCA_934095805.1 uncultured Bacilli bacterium
CCAAGATACATTAACCAGTATGGATATATTTTTTCTTTGATATTACGTAAGTTTTTTTTGCCAAGAGAATACTTAGACTCTCCAGTCACTCTTGTATAAAGTTCGTTAGTAAGAGCAAGTTCTGCTACTGCATCAACAAAATCTCTCTCATTTGTTTTGATACTATTAAGATCATTTTTTATTATCTTATATACTAAGTATGTTAAAAAATTATCTTTATCACGCATACTAATTTTCTTACCAATGGTGATTATATTAGTATTAAAATCAGTTTCTATTACATCAAGATTAGGGTGAACAACACATATTTTATAAGAGTCACGAACATTATATCTTAGAATATTGTCTAAATGCCTCATATATTTTTTCTTATTTTCATCCCATATTTGTAAAAGAGTATAACGATAACTACTAGTTTCTTTCTTTATCTTTTTAAATATTAATGATGTCTCAACCATATTGTATATAGTATCATCATCTGGTATAAAATCATTTAATTCTTTTAAAATTATTTCTTTATCTTTATGAACACAAGTATACTCTTTCTTATAGTCCATCCATAACTTTTGTTTTAATTTATGGACTTCCAAAGAAACAGAAGACTGATATAATAAATGCCATATAAGTAAGTGTTTATTTATTATAATATCTAACTTCATATAAATCACCTTTCTATATATATATGATATCATAATATGTAATTTAAAGAAAGAAAAAATATTAAAATATTAGGTATTTATGGAGATGTTTTTTATTATTTTGAATTATCTAAATAATAGGTTTGATTTTTGGTTTGAAAAATATCAAAATATGTAGACAAAACATTAATTTTCTTTTATACTTTATAATAAGGAGGAGTTAAGAATATGGAATATGGTTATTATGATACTTATACTACAGGTACATCAAATATTACAGGATTAGAAACTATACTTGGAGGTATGCTTTTAGTAATTTATCTTGTTGTTATGATTAATACAATACTTAGTATAATTGCTATGTGGAAGATTTACACTAAAGCTGGTAAACCTGGATGGGCTTCAATTATACCAATATATAATATTGTGGTATTATTCGAAATAGTAGGATTAGAATGGTGGCATGTATTAATTGCTATTTTTGTACCTTTTGCGTTTTTAGTTTATTTAATTGTTATTAATGTAAAACTTGCAAAAGTATTTGGACAAGGAACTGGTATGATTCTTTTACTTATTTTTATCCCAATTATAGGACAATTAGTGTTGGCTTTTGGTAAATCAACTTATAATGGTCAAGTTAACTATTCAATGAATCAAACTAATATGAATAATAATTCAACGAATGTTAATAATAATGATTATTATTATAATGCAGAACTTGATCATATGACTCAAGGACAAATAAATGAAATGGTTAGAAATAATATGCAACAAGGACAAAATACTATCAATAATCAACAATTTAATAATCAAGTAAATACTATGAATAGTAATAATTGGAATCAAAACAATATTAATACTCAAAATAATGCAACTTTAAATAATCAAGGTAATATCAATCAAATGAATAATCCTATCAACCAAGCAAATACCATGAACAATAGTAATTTGAATCAAAACAATATTAATACTCAAAGCAATGCAACTTTAAATAATCAAGGTAATATCAATCAAATGAATAATCCTATCAACCAAGCAAATACCATGAATAATAATATTCAACAATCAAACATTAATCAACCTAGTACAAAAACATGTCCAACATGTGGTAGTACTCAAGCACTTAATGC
>CAKOKV010000226.1 GCA_934095805.1 uncultured Bacilli bacterium
CTCGTACAGGGAGCAGAATATGTTAACGGGCAGTATACTTATAGGTATATGCAAACCGCAGGTTATAATACATCAAATGAATTAATATGGAATAGTCTAAGAAAAGAAGGGTGGGGTGTTATTTTAACTGATAAAGATAGCACTGAACCAGTAACTAGTAAATTATGTACATATATAAATAATAAACCAATCGTTTCTATGTCACACATGTTTTCTAATAGTAAAGCAACTTCAATTGATTTAAGTAGTTTCAATACAAAAAATGTTAAAGATATGGGAACTATGTTCTATAACAGTCAAGCAACAGAAATAAAAGGTTTAGAAACATTTAATACAAAAAATGTTACGACAATGGCTTATATGTTTAATAATAGTCAGGCAACTAAATTAGATTTAAATAATTTTGATACACGAAATGTTATAAACATGAGTTATATGTTTAGAGATAGTAGTGCTACTGTGATTATTGGATTAGATGATTTTGATACAAAGAATTTGGGTTCGATTTACTGTATGTGTTGGGGCAGTAGTGTAGAAATATTAAACTTAAGCAGTTTTAATACAAGCAAAATCGAAAATATGGGGCATGTTTTTCGAAATTCTAATGCTAAAAATATATATGGTTTAGAAAATTTTGATACATCAAATGTAACAAGTATGAATAATATGTTTTCTAATAGTAAAGCTGTAGTACTTGATTTAACTAATTTTGATACTAGCAAAGTAGATAATATGTCAACTACATTTAATGGAACTCAAGCTGAAAATATATATGGTTTAGAAAATTTTGATACAAGTAATGTAACAGATATGCAGTCTATGTTCTCTAATAGTAAAGCATCAATATTAAATGTATATAACTTTAATACTTCAAAAGTTACTAATATGAAAAGTATGTTTTATAACAGTCAAGCTACTGTTATAAATGGTCTAGAAAATTTTGATACATCGAATGTGACAGATATGTCTAATATGTTTCATAATGTTAATACAATGTATTTAAATCTATCTAATTTTGATACAAGAAATGTAATAGATATGAATAATATGTTTTCTAATGGAAAATTAAATAAACTTGACATAAGTAATTTTAATACAAGTAAAGTTATTAATATGAAAAGTATGTTCTATAGTAGCAAAATTGAAAAATTAGATTTAAGTAGTTTTGATTTGTCTAACATTGAAACTATGAATCTCATGTTTTGGGGTAGTGCTGCTACTACTGGTTATGCTAAAGATGAAGAAACCGCTTCTAAGTTTAATGATAGTAGTATTACTAATATACCAAGTACTTTAAAATTTGTAGTAAAGTAATATTTAATTTATTATTAAAATATGCTATAGTTAGTTTAGAGGTGTTATATGAATAGTTATGTAATTTTAGTTGTTATTGTTGCTATATTGTTAGTGTTAGGTATTATATATTTGGTTATTAAAAATAGTTTAACTGATAAAAACGAAACTATTAAGACTAAAGAAGTAGAAAAGTTATCTCCTCATAATTCTCTTGATGTATATAGACTTAATAATTTAAATGATAATACATTTGGTACTGTTAGAAAAGAAAAACCAATTGTACCTCCTGATTTTGATAAGAGTAAGCCAATTGGTTATAAGAATAAGAGTTATGGTGAACAAAGAAATTTAACTGATGTATTTAAAAAGTAGGAATTTGATTTCCTACTTTTCTATTGGATTAATAAGTGATAATGATACTTTTTCTTTTTCTTTATTTATATCTATAACAT
>CAKOKV010000227.1 GCA_934095805.1 uncultured Bacilli bacterium
TGCAATACGTGAAACTTCAACATCTGGTTTAGGTCAAACATCATGGCATGATGACTACTCTTACTTCGTTGGAGCAAAATATCCGTTCTTTCCACGTGGAGGCGGTTTTTGGGACTGTAGTGGAGCCGGTTTGTTCTCTTTCTCTCATACTGATGGAAATAGTGGTTACGCTCGTGGGTTCCGCTCAGTGTTAGTTACTCAGTAATACTATATATATTCTACAAATACTTCGAGTATTTAAATAGAGTATTAAAATATAACTAATTAGAATAAAAGTATAATAGGAGTATTGTATATAATAATGAAAAAGGAAAGTAAGGGTATAACACTTGTAGCACTGGTAATTACAATAATTTTGCTTTTAATTCTTTCAGGAATTTCAATTTCTGCATTAACAAATACTGGAATATTTCAAAAAGCAAAAGATGCAAAACAAGCAAGCGAAAATGCAGAAAAAAACAAGAAGAAACATTAGATAGTTATGAAAAAGAATTAAATAAATATACATCTGACGAATTAATAATAGACAATACAGGAGCAGTATTAAGTAAAAACAACAACATTGAATTACATGATAAAAATGGAAACAAAGTAGTGGTACCAGCTGGATTTAAAGTGGTTAAAACAGATGATTTAACAGTTGAAAAAGGAATAGTTGTAGAAGATAAAAAAGGTAACCAATATGTTTGAATACCATGTACTACAGAGGATTCTAAATCACAATTGCAATTTAAAAGAAAAGAATGGGATGTTGAAGTAGATGGTACTGATAATAGTAGAGCGTCAAAAGATGAATTGACATTAACATGTTAAGAAAATTATAGCGAAAATGGATTAACTTATGCAGTCGTCAATGAGATAGTTGCACAAGTAAAAGCAGAAAAAGAAAGTGTACGCAAAAATGGAGGATATTATATAGGAAGATATGAAGTTGGTGGAGCTGTTGGAGCCGAAGTTATACAAGCAAATCAAACGCCACTAACAGACATTAACTGGAGCACTGCTTAAAGTAGCAAATAATGCTACTAGACTTTCAACAGGAGAAACAACTTCAAAATGCAATATTTATGATATGGGTGGAAATGTTGCAGAATTCACAACAGAAGTAATGCCAAATACTAGTGAACCTGTTGTAGTTCGTGGCGGCCATTATAATACTAATGGCTTAGCAGGCCGACGCCTTGATTATAGCACTTCAATTGCTTATGACTATGTTGGATTTCGTGTTACTCTATTTCTAAATTAGTAGGAATGTCGACTTTTGTCGAAATTTTCTTCTTGACAATTGACATAAAATTATGGTAATATATGGTCATGCAATTAATTAGACAATTGCATGACTAATTTTAAAAAAAAGATTTAATTCAAGCAACTTAGGGTAGACATAGAAATAGTTTAATCAAAATACTAAAATCAAAGGATTCCATAAAAAATCAAAAAAAGTAATAAAAAATAGTAAAGATTAAAATTCAAAAATAAATCTAAAAATATCCCAATATCATTAAATAAAACAAGAAGTGTTGATAACCCTAATACACTTGTATTTGCGTGCATATATAATATTTTAATAGTCTAAAATTGTCTCTTTTAATTGTAAATAATATGTTAAATTATACTAAAAAGTATTGCCAAAGTAAAAATAATTTAGTATAATTAAGAAAGGAAGAAATAAATGGCACAAAAAACAACAAAAATACCAAGATTACCACT
>CAKOKV010000228.1 GCA_934095805.1 uncultured Bacilli bacterium
GTTCTTTTTTCTCTTTCATCTTGCTACCTCCAAAATATTTTTTATAATATTTAATTTATTATATAGTAGCATCTTTGACTTTCTTAGTAAATACGCCTATTTTGCTATTTATGTTTTTGATAATATCCTTATTCTACGGATATTCTTTTTTTATCTTTTTGTGACATTTTTTTTATATTTGTATTACAAACATGTTACAAATACAAATATAACATGAATTTTTATTAGGGAAAATACCGTTTTAAGATAAAAAAATAGCTATTTATATTTTTATATAAATAACTACTTTTTTTTATCTTTTTCTTACTATTAATTTTTAAAAATACTATTTTTTTCTTTTCTGTATTATATAAGTAATCTTAGCAACAAACTTATTAGGTACAATCTTAGATGCAACTGCAGCCATCTTTACTTGAAAGCCAGGTATTATTAAGAATTTCTTTTTAAGCATATTTTTTACTGCATATGATGCAACATATTCACTACTTAAAGAACTCATTGAAAATTTAACTCCAGCTACATTATTAAAGTTAGTACGTACAGGTCCTGGACACAATACACTAATTTTTACATTTGTTTTCTTTTTGTTCAATTCTTCTCTTATACTTTGTGAAAGTCTTAGAACATATGATTTTGAAGAATAATATGCAGCCATTAAAGGCCCTGGCATAAATCCAGCAATTGATGCAACATTTAGTATTTGTCCACTGTCTTTTTTTATCATATCTTTTAAATATAGTTTTGTTAAAATATGTACAGCAACTATATTAGTATCTATAAGTTTCAATTCTGTTTCAAGATCTGTTTCATCAAATTCTCCAAACACACCAAATCCCGCATTATTAACCAATATATCAATATCACCAACTTCATTATATAAATCGATACAATTTTGTCTAATACTTAAGTCTTTTGTTATAATTCTTACATTAGTCTTTAAAACTGTATTTAAGTCTTCTAATCTACTTTGATTTCTCGCAACTAATATTAAGTCATACCCTCTTTTTGCAAAATCTCTTGCAATATCTCTGCCTATTCCAGATGAAGCACCAGTTATTAAAACTTTTTTTCTCTTCTCTTCCATCTCTTCTCTTCCTTTCACATACATAATATTAAGTTTGCATGTTTTATGTAAATAAATTCATAATTTCTTCTTTTGATAATTTATTAATAAACGAGGTATTTGTATCTAACATACTATCAATTAACTCTGATTTTTTTTGTTGTAATTCATATATTTTTTCTTCAATCGAGTTTTTAGTAATAAGTTTATATACTTGTACATTTCTTTTTTGTCCTATACGATATGCTCTATCTGTCGCTTGATTTTCTGCTGATGAATTCCACCACGGATCATAATGTATTACCATATCTGCACCTGTTAAGTTTAATCCTGTTCCACCAGCTTTTAAAGATATAAGAAATACTTTTATATCTTCATTTGTATTAAATTCATCAACTAGTTCTATTCTTTCATCAACTTTAGTTTGCCCTGTTAGTTTAAAGTACTTTATCTCATTTGCTTTTAACTCTTTTTCTAGTATTTCAAACATTGATGTATATACTGAAAATATAAGTATTTTATGTCCACTATTTGCTGCTTCTTTTACAATTTCCATACATTGATCTAGTTTACTACTTCCGTCTTTATAATCATCTATAAAAATTCCAGGATGACAACAAATTTGTCTAAGTCTTGTAA
>CAKOKV010000229.1 GCA_934095805.1 uncultured Bacilli bacterium
GATAAAATCTATCAAAATAAATACCTTCTTTAGCAAGCTTATTTAAATTAGGAGTAACCTCTTCCCCATTAATCTTTAAATTAACTAAGAAATTTTGCACACTCTCAGCATGAATAAATATAACATTTCTTCCTTTAAACTTATTAGTATATTTATTAACCTTAGTTTCCTTTTCAAATTTACAAGCATAAAATTCTCTAAACTTTAAAGCAGCTTCATCATACCCAAACAAAGTGTTAATTTTAGGTTGTACACTTTGTACTAAATCATTAACAGTATAAGAATATAAACCAAATTGTCTTACTAAATATTCCCTATTCCATTGTTTAACTAATCTACTTGTATCAGTACCAGTAAGTCCACAAGCAAGAATAACAATTATTATAACAGAAGAACCCAAAGTATATATAAAGTTCTTTCTATCTTTATTAGTTTTTTCAATTTCAAAATAATAATTCTTCTTACTTAACTTAGAATGAATAAATATAAATACTATTGGAAATATCAAATATAAAAATTGATATATATTTAATTTATCAAATACTGAATCATTAACTTCACCTAACATAGAGGCAGTACTTATAAGATTAATAGATAAAAATGATTGATAAAACTGATAATAAATAGTATTTCCAATACATAAGAATGTAAAAAATAATATCCATATCAAGAAATATCTAAATTGATATCTAGGTCTAATCAAATACCCAAATGCTCCAACAAATAAGGTTAACATTAAATCAGCCGCTGTTGCCCTAAAATATATAGGAGTACCAACAGTAAATACCCTAATGAAAAAACCTAACAATAAACTTATGATTACATAACTTAAAAATAAAATATTAGTACTTGCGTACTTAACAATAAATTTTTTTATTTCTTTAAATATCTTTTTAAAATTAATTTTCCTTTTCATACTAAATTCCTCAAACAAATTATACCATTTTATTAATATTTTTTCAATTTATATAACATATTTACATAAAACTAGTCAAAAAAAAAGTTCAAAAGAACTTTATTTTATAAATATAACTTACTTACTTACTTCACATTTTCCAAATGGATCATTTATACAATCCATACATTGACTATATGATTCATCGCCTACTAGTTTCATAAGTAATCCAACAATAGTAACAACTAAGAATACAAGTACAGCAGCAATTGCTTTCTTAATTAATGCTTGTTGAGCTTTCTTAATATTATCTTCACTCTTTTCAGTAACTGCTTTAGCTAAATCAATCATACCTACAACAATTAATATAATTGGTACAACTACCTTAATACCAAAAACAACGATACCAACTAAACGAAGAACAGGTGCAGCTGAATCACATAGTTCTTTTTCTGAATTGATTAAAAAATAAAATAAATCTAACATAATTCTCTTTATCTCCTTCTCTGTTATAATTTTAATATAATTTATACTATTTTGTCAATAATATATATAAAATATACCATTACAAATTCATCTTAGTAATGAACTTATTTATAGCTTCTATACTATCTTGTCTATCATCAACTGGTGGTATAGTAGCAAATACTTTTAACTTAGTTTCATATTCAAATGTAGAAACATCATCACTATTAAGAACACACTTATTTAAAACAACTTTTTCATTCTTTAATGTTTCAAGAACTGACTTATTTTTTCTAAGCATCTTATTAATCATAATAGTAGAT
>CAKOKV010000230.1 GCA_934095805.1 uncultured Bacilli bacterium
TAGAAAATGATGATATAACAGATATTTCATATTCTAATGGTGGACAATTATGGGTTAAAACACTTAGTAAAGGTGTATATCCAGTTAAGATTGAAGGTATAAATAATGAAGTTGTTGAAAAGTTAGCATTTCAATGTTCAAATGTTATGGGTAAGACATTTAATATGGCTCATCCACTTTTGGATGCTGAGAGTGCTGAGCTTCGTCTTAACTTCGTACATGATTCTATAGCGACTAATGGAATAGCTTTGCTTATAAGAAAAACTCCAGCCATGATAAGACTTAATAAAGATAAGCTTGTTAAAGAAGATTATGTATCTCTTAAATTACATGATTTCTTAATTACTTGTGTTAGTGGTCACTGCAATATACTTGTTAGTGGAGAAACTGGTTCAGGTAAAACAGAGTTTATTAAATATCTTGCTAGTAATATAAAAGAAGATGAAAAGATAATTACTATTGAAGATACTTTGGAACTTCACTTAGATAAGATTTATCCTAATCGTGATATAGTTGCGATGAAAACAAATAATATTGCTTCATATTCTGATGTTTTGGTGGCTTGTATGAGACAAAACCCAAGATGGATTTTACTTTCAGAGGTTCGTTCTGCTGAAGCTGTTCTTGCTGTTCGTAACTCAATTTCATCAGGACACAATATTTTATCAACAATACACTCTGATAAAGCATCAAGTATTCCAATGCGTTTATATTCACTTTTAGAATCTAGTCAAGATATAGATCAATTTGTTGCATCAATGCATAGATATATTCAACTTGGAGTACATATTAAAGGTTTCTTTTCTAAGAAATATAATAGATTTCAAAGAGAGATTACACAAGTAGTTGAATTTTATGTAGATGATACTGATAATAAAGCAAAAGTTAATGTTCTTTATTCAAGAGATTTAATGGATAATGAAGTTTATAATAATCCAACTAGTCATTTAATTGATTATTTAGCTAGTCAAGGTGTTATGATGCAGGAAGATCCATTTATACCAAAGGGTAGTGAACTTAAATCTACAGATAGTGATGTTGGAACAAGTGAACTTGATTCTAATGTTAATACTACTGTAAATGGGTCTGTAAATACAGTTAATCAAAGTGTAAATGACAATTCCAAACTTGAAATTGTTGATATATAGGAGGTGAAATAATGTATATTGAGATATTTGTTGTTGCTGCTATTATTGCATTTATATATTTTTATCGTAAGAATACAGGCGATAATTCATATAAATTTTTAGCAGATCAAGTAGCAGGTACATATGAGAAATATGCTCCATATTCATTTAAAGTTGTTAGAAAGAAAGCTCAAGAATTAGGTCAAGAGTATACAACTAGACAATATGTTATACAAATTGCATTGTTTGGTATAGGTGCTGCTTTTGTATCATACTTATATTTTTATAGTATTATTTGGAGTGTAATTTATGCTTCTGTTGCTATATTAATAATTCCTTATTTAACATTTATGAGATGTAAAAAAGCATATAGTGAATTTATATTTGAACAAATTCAAGTTTATTCAACAAATGTTATTATGGAATTTAATACAACTCAATCATTTGTTAAAGCTCTTGAAGGTGTTAGAGATTCAGGTGTACTTGAAGAACCACTTTTAAGTGATGTAAAAGAAATGATAAATATGTCATATGAAAATGGTACTATTGATGAAG
>CAKOKV010000231.1 GCA_934095805.1 uncultured Bacilli bacterium
GTGAATTACGATATTATCAGAACAAGCCATCAAAAATCCATTATACTTTACATATTCATGATTATCATCAAATAAATTCCAAACAACTCCTCTTTTTAAATATAATTTACCAAGATAATTATCATTAGAATATACTATAAACTTTTGTGAATCTACTCTACTTAGACTGCATTCACTATATTTATTTTTATTTTTATTTAATATAAAACAGTAATCATTAATTATTACATAACCATAATTATCATTATTATTTTTAATTGTATTATTTATGCTTGAATTATTATTCAAAGCATTATTAATTATTCCATTATTACCATCATCCATATTACGATTAAACAATGCATATAAAGACACTGCAATAAATATAATTACAAATAAAATAATAATAATTTTAGTAAAAGAATTTGTTTTATTCATTTATTTCCTCCATTACTTATTTTTAAAATACACCGTTAGTGGTCTACATGCTGATACATAATATGACCCAACATTACCATACTGAATAACACGAACATCATCTTCTCTATTTGATTGTACCCCAGTAGCTTCAAAAGTTTTATTATTACCAGCATATAATGCTACATGAGTTGGATATCCTTCTGAACCATGTGCAGTAAATAATAAATCTCCTGGCAATAGATTAGATGGATCTAAATTAGTAAATAAAACTCCATTTTCTTTACACCATTGTTCTTCAGACCAAGTTGTGCCCGATTTACCGGGAATAGTATGTTTAAGATAGTCTATACCAACTAATTTATAGGATCTATCTACCAATGATGCACAATCAACATAGCCAGGCATATCACGAAGGGTTATATTATTACTATATTTGTAATGATCAAATGAGCTGATTGCTTTTTGCACAAGAATTTCACCAAATTGTCTTATATCATTAACATTGGACATATCTATAACATTTCCTTCTTCATCAACATAAGAAGAACAATCAATTGGGTCCAATCCGAAAATAAATTTTCTTTGCTGTGCCATTCTTGCAACTTGATATTTAGCATAAGCAATTTGGTCAACTTTATCAACATCAGAATCAGTAGATCTAGTTTTAACACATTTACTAGCATCAGTCACAAAGCAATAATTTCCTTCTCTTTTAAGTTTACATTCTTCCTTATTGCATATTGAAGCAGCTTTTTCGTAATCATCTTGATTATCATAATAATCTTTCATATATGGAAGATAATAGCATCCACCGTAACTTGTACTACAATTCCCCCCAGTTTTAGAATCATCAGCAGCCCAATATGTCCCAATATAAGCATATCTCATCATCATTTCAAATGCGTTAGGATATTCTTTAACTATATTAACAAATGCAAGTACACCTTCAGAAAAAGTACTAAATGATGAACCGGAACCTGCACCATTATAAACAGCAATTCCCCAATAATTATTAGTAGCATAATCACTATCACCATGCTCAAGTACTGCTCTTGCAACTACTAGTTCAGGATTAACTCCATTATCAGTTGCAATATCATACATATTACCAGCGTTATCATATAATTTTGATGCCCATTTTTTGTTATCATCATCATTTTTTACCCATCTTGAATCAGGACCAAAATAAGCTTCAACTTTCTCAACATATTCACTTTTACTCAGCGTAGTTCCATAGATTGGCATTTCAGAGCAAGAACCAACATAGGCAATTGAACCA
>CAKOKV010000232.1 GCA_934095805.1 uncultured Bacilli bacterium
ATGTAGTAATATTCTCTTTCTCAATTAATTCTTTAGCAAGAATATTAATATCTTCAATACTTTTATTGCACTTATAACATACAACTATAGAATGAATACCAAATACTTCTTTTAATTTAGAAATTATTTCTACTTCATTATAATCTTTAATATCAATAAACATCCTAACCTGGTTCTTACTAATAGAGACATCATAATCTGCTAATTTCTTACTTACATTTGAATTAAGTTTATCAATAAATACTTTAATATTATCCTTTTTTGTACTTAATTCACCATACTTAATCATAATTAATTTTTCCACGTTCATCACCCGAACTAATTATACACGAAAAAAAAAGATATTTAAATACCTAAATATCTTTTATGCAGCTTTACTATAACCTTCGTCTTCGTAAGTTCCACCTAAAGCCTCAGACAATGTTTGATATATTGCATTTATTTGTCTATCTTTACTATCATTTACTTCTTGAATTTTTCTAGCATTTTCTCTATTTATACTAGCAATTTCATCAGCATGTTTAGCCCTTAAATCATCAAGTGCCTGCCTATTGTTAGCAGCATCTTCAAGTCTTTGTGCTTTTAATGCTTCTAATTCAGCCTCTAATTTGCTTACCCTATCACCATATTTTGTTTCTAATTCTGTATTTCTTTCTTTTAATTGTTCATTACTTTGAGTTAAAGAGCTTACTTGTGAATTTAAATCTTTTACAACGTCATTAAATCCATTTACTTTGTCTTTAAGTTCTGAATTACTTTCATTAGCAATTCTTAATTTTTCTCTTAAAGTTTCATTTTCAGAATTTTTTTCTTTTAATGTATTATTAATTCTTTGAATTTTACCAAATATTTCAGCCTTACTAAGAGGTGAAACTGTATGCTCTTCTTTTTCTTCTACAGGTGCCTCTACTTCCATACTTATTTCTTTTGGTTCAGGAACAAAGTCTTGACTAACTGCTTCTCCACTTAATTGAGCAATAGATATCTCACTTGTACTTGGTTGTTCACTTGTAGTATTTTCAAAACTTGGTAATTTAAATTCAGAATCGTTAGAAACTTCTTCACTCTTAACTTCTGGAACTTCATTTTCTATAGCAATTGGAATAATATTTTCTCCTGAAACTGGGGTTTCAATTTCTTGACCATTTACAACTGGTGCTTCTTCACCCATAGAAGTAGGTGCTTCCACAGAAGGTTCTTCTACTTCATGATTTTCTATAGTAGTATCGACAGTTGGTAATTCTACACTTGGAACTTCTTCATTAACTGGTAATGATACTTCACTTTCCATTGTTGGCATTATAACAGGTTCTAAAGTAGGTTCATTCATATTTTGCCAATCAGCAGATATAGGAACTTCACCTAAAGTAGGTTCAGAAACAGGAATACTTGCAACTGGTTCAATTTTAGAAAACCACTTAGCATTTACCTTTTGTATTCTATCAACTAAAGCCTTAGTAAATAATACTGCTCTTTTCTCAACTACAGATACTTTACCTTGTACTTCTAAAGCATTTAACTTATTATTTAACTCAGTTAATCCTTCTTTAGTTTCATCTACTAATTCACTAACACCTTTATTAGCAGCAGACTCTACTTCATTTGTATTTTCTTTTACAACATAAAGTCTAGATAGTTTTTCCTTAACTGCAGATTTAACTCTTACTGCTCTA
>CAKOKV010000233.1 GCA_934095805.1 uncultured Bacilli bacterium
TTACCATCAGTTTTAATAAGAATGTTTATGAAGCTACTTGAATATGTTGCAGAATTATAGTATAATTAAGCCATATTTCAGTGATGAAAAGAGTATTAAATATATATTTATTTATAGAAAGTTAGTGGCTGATGTAAACTAATAATAAAATATATTGAACTTGCTTTTTTAGAAATACCGTTTATACGCGTTAAGTAAATGAGATAGTTTAACTATAAAATAAGGTGGTACCACGGCAATAGTCGTCCTTTGTGTATCATCTTTTTATTTAGGAGGAAAAAATGGAAATATTAAGATTTATAGTAGATTTTTTAACATTATATATATTGATATATATAATATATTCAGTATTCTTTAATAAAAATAGAAAAGAATATAAAAACCTCAAAAATAATGATGAAATAAAATTTTTCATTAAAGCATACAAACTAGATATGAGGAAAACAGATTATAGTGAACTACTGAAAACATTAACAATAACTAACTCATTTATAATAGCAATATCAACAACAATAGTTTTATATATTGAAAACTATTTTATTAAGATAATAGCTTGTTTTATTACACTGTTATTATTAATATTTGTTTTATATAACTTAATAGGCACTTATTACAAGAAGAAGGAGAATGAAAAAAATGTATGATTTTAAAAAGATAGAAGAAAAATGGAAAAATTATTGGGATGAACATGAATGTTTTAAAACAGATACTAGTGATTTTAGTAAACCAAAGTATTATGCATTAGATATGTTTCCATATCCAAGTGGAGTAGGACTTCATGCTGGACATCCTGAAGGATATACTGCAACTGATATAGTATCTAGAATGAAGAGAATGCAAGGATACAATGTACTTCATCCAATGGGATGGGATGCATTTGGTTTACCTGCTGAGCAATATGCAATTCAAACAGGAAATCACCCGGGAGTATTTACAGCAGAAAATATTAAAACATTTAAAAGTCAACTTAGAAATATAGGACTTTCTTATGATTGGACAAAAGAAGTATCTACAAGTGATCCTAAATTTTATAAATGGACTCAATGGATATTTAAAAAATTATTTGAAGATGGACTTGCTAAAAAAGTTGATATGCCAGTAAATTGGTGTGAAGAACTTGGAACAGTACTTGCTAATGATGAAGTAATAGATGGTAAGAGTGAAAGAGGTGGTTACCCAGTAATTCGTAAAAATATGAGTCAATGGGTAATTAATATTACTAAATATGCAGATAGATTATTAGAAGGACTTGATGAAATCGATTGGCCAGAAGGAACAAAAGATATTCAAAGATATTGGATAGGTAAAAGTATAGGAGCAGAAGTTACATTTAAAGTAAAAGATACTGATTATGATTTTACAGTATTTACAACAAGATGTGATACTTTATTTGGAGCAACATATACAGTTTTATCACCAGAACATCCAATGGTAAAAGATATAACAACAGAAGAACAAAAAGAAGCTGTTGAAAACTATATCAATGAATGTAAAAGTAAAAGTGAATTAGAAAGAACAGGATCTTCAGCTGGTAAGACAGGAGTATTTACAGGTGCTTATGCAATAAATCCAGTTAACAATAAAGAAATACCTATTTGGATTAGTGATTATGTATTAATGTCATATGGAACAGGAGCTATAATGGCTGTACCTGCTC
>CAKOKV010000234.1 GCA_934095805.1 uncultured Bacilli bacterium
TATATATTTCTTTACTGCTTCATATTTATTATCACTTTTTGTACTTGAGTGTTTTACACTTTCTTCGTTATATAATTTTTTGTATAGCTTTAATAAAAACTTTTCTCCTTCATAATTCATATATATATATACCTCCATTTATTATAAGTCAATATTTAGTATTTAAGTTAACATATAATTAAAAATATATTTTGTTTGATATTTTTATTTTTGATTTTGTATCGTTTTGTTCTAACTTATTGTTATTATCACTGTTTTGTCTTTTTTGTAGTTCTTTTCTTACTTCTTCTCTTAGTTCGTATGGAATGAAATTTCTTGCAGTTTCGTCTTTTTCTAGTGCTGCTAATGCAATTTCTTTGTCTATTATTTCTCTTGGTATATATTTCATAACTGGTAATAAAACCTCATGTTCAATTGCTGTTAGTGCTACTTCTTTATCTATTAGTTTTTTAGGAATGTACCTTATATTAGATCCAGAACTTTGGACTATTTTTAATGCCATTTCTTTATCTATTAGTTCTTTTGGAATGTATGGTAAAGCTAATACTCTGACTTTTTGGGTTGCTGCTAGAGCTACTTCTTTATCTATGAGCTCCTTTGGTGCATATTTTATTGCATCAGCAGCGTTTTTAATTGCCTCTATTATTATATCTTTGTCTATTATTTCTTCCGGAACACTGCCTAAACTATATCCATTTTTTTGAACTGCTAGCAAAGCTATTTCTTTATCTATTACCTCTCTTGGAATTTCAGTTAGAGAAAAATTATATTGTCTTAATGCTGCTAATGCTACATCCTTATCAATTACTTCTTGTGGTAAAAACCTCATAAAATGCCTACTATTTTTTGCAACTTCAATAGCTATTTTCTTATCAATCAAGTCTTTTGGAACATATTTTATAGACGAAGTATAAAATTTTACAGTCTCTAATGCAACCTCTTTACCTATCATATTTTTAGGAACTTTTTCTAATAAATAACCATTCTTTCTAAGTATTTCTATTAAAAACTCTTTATCAGTAAATTCCTTAGTAGCAGTTTTAAAAGTATTATTCCTAAGCTCTTCTAGTCTAGGATCCATTTCCCAGCCCATTGTCTCTATTTTATTATCAATTTCATATATAAAGTTAAAATCTTCTTTTGTTAATGGTTTATGATTTTCATATTTAGTATATACATATGTTAACATTTGAGTATCTTTTACTCTTTTTTGATAACTCTCTGCATCGGGAAACCCTTTTAATTTTTTAGAAAGTATATCTTCAAAGTGTGGCTCTATATTTTGATCCTTGCCTACTCCTCTTATTTCTCCTATTGTGTTCTTGCCATCCATTCTTATTGCAAGCCTTGGAATTGTAGCTTTACCTTTTTCATCATAAGTATAGTATACATAGAAATCTCCGTATTTAACTTGTAATTTACATGTTTCTTCCCCAGCTGTACACCATCCTGTGTTTTTACCTTGAAGTGATTTATATAATTCCTGGTAATTATCCCCTTGTTCGTACTTTATCCACTCTCCCTTTGTGTCTTCGCTAAAATTACTTTTTCTTGTATCTTTTAACTGAACTGTATAAAGTTTAAAGAAATTACCATTCTTTACTAAATGTTCTAAATCTTTATCATTTATTTCC
>CAKOKV010000235.1 GCA_934095805.1 uncultured Bacilli bacterium
TAATATTTTAGATTTTCTGGCTTTTTCTATTACTTCTTTATCTTTTTTAATGTAAGCACCTCTACCATTTGCTTTACCAGTTTCATCTACAAATACCACTCCTTCGTTATTTCTAACGACTCTTAGAAGATCTTTTTTCTCTAATTTTTCATGTGTCACTACACATGTTCTCATAGGTACTTTTCTTACTTTCATATAAA
The DNA here is from genome assembly GCA_934095805.1 of uncultured Bacilli bacterium. The sequence continues at coordinate 201 of CAKOKV010000235.1, forward strand.
TTCTCCTTATGAGTTAATTTCTTTGTTTATATCTGCTAGTGTTTTAATATTTATTGTATATTTTGTAAGTTTACTAGCTAATTTAATATTAATTCCTTTTTTACCTATTGCTAAACTTAAATTTTCATCATCAGCTATAACTAATGCTTCTTTTTTCTTTTCATCTGTTATACTTACATTTAAATTTTTAGCTGGGCTTAATGCATTAGCAATAAATTCTTCTGGATCTGTACTATAAGCAATTAAATCTACTTTTTCTCCTCCAAGTTCATTAATTATATTAGCAATTCTTCTTCCTTTTTCACCAATACAACTTCCGATTGGATCTACTTTTGGATTAGTTGATGCTACTGCTACTTTTGATCTAACACCAGCTTCTCTTGCAACACCTCTAAGTTCTAGTGTTCCATCACTAAATTCTGGTATTTCATGTTCAAATAATCTTTTAACAAATCCATAATTCTTTCTTGATACTAAAATTAATGGTCCTTTTGTAGTTGATTCTATTTTGGTAATATAAACCTTTATAGAATCTCCCATAGTTAATTTTTCTCCTGGAATTAATTCTGTTTTTGGAAGTATTCCTCTTGCTTTTCCTAAATCAACATAGTAATTTTTAGCATCTTCCATAGCAAGGAAACCTATCATAAGTTCATCTTCTTTATCTTCGAATTCACTCATGATTTTTTCTCTTTCTGCTTCTCTTATCTTTTGAAGTACAACTTGTTTAGCAACTGAAATAGCTACTCTACCAAAATCATGTGGAGTTACTTCTTCTAATATTTCATCTCCGATTTGATAATCACTATTAATTTCTTTTGCTTCACTTATTGTCATTTCATTTAGATAATCATGACTTACTTTAACCTCTCCTGTTTCTGGATCGATATCGTCATCATCATCTTTATAATCATCAACAATAGTAGTTACTTTAAATACTTTTATTTCACCAGTATTTCTATCAATTAATACTCTTGATGCATAATCTGCTTTTTCATTCTTTTTAAAGGCAGTTGATAATGCTGTTTGCATTGCTTCAATAACAACATCTTCATCAATTCCTTTTTCTTTTACGATAAAGTCTAATGCTTTTTTAAATTCTTTTGCTTTTGCTAATGATTCATCTTCTTTTTTAGTTTTCTTCATCATCACTCACTCCTTTACTTCCAACATCTAAAACATATTCTTCTAAATCTAAATCTAATGAATCGATTATTGGATCTACTATATGAGTTGCTTTAACACATAAGTCCATATCAACTCCTGATTCACTATCAATAGTTACAAATAATGTTTTTTCACCATCATCTTCACCTAAATAAACATCTAATAATGTTATATTTTCTTTCTCTAATGGTTCTTTAATCGCATCTTTGATTTTATCTATCATTAAAATGCCTCCTTTCGTAAATAAAGAGTGGACTATTG
>CAKOKV010000236.1 GCA_934095805.1 uncultured Bacilli bacterium
TTCTGAATGTTTACCAGTATTAGCAACTTCTCCCGTAGAACTATCAAAGTAATAGCTATCTTCTACCGTATAGTATTCATAAGCTGAAGTATCTCCGCCAAAAATCCTAGCATAAACAACTTCGCATAAACCAATGAAATTAAATATTAAAAACACATCGATAAAATCTAAGTACAATTGCCATAGAAGATTTAAACTAGTTTTACTTTGTAATAATTCTTTCCAATTAAAAGTTTGAGCTTTTATAATAATCGTATCTTCATAATTAGGTACTGTAATATTAGGTATATTGATAATAATATTATCTTCGGAAAGATTTAGATAACTACTAATGAAAGTAATAAAGATATCTATTGGTTTGGTTAAAAAACCGAGTTTTGCTTCCATAAAAGATTTGAAATCAGTCCACCAATTAGAAAAGAAATTGTCGTCAGGGATAAACAAACTCTTTAAACCATTAATAATTAACTCAACTAATTTTTTACCAAAAAAGTTATCGGAAAATGGATTGATATAAGACAAGATATCTTTAATCTTTCCTAATATTCCCTTACTAGTTTCATTTTGCTCGTCTAATTTTTTATTAGTTTCAACTTGTTGACTTTGCATACCATTTATCTCTTGTTTAACTTCATTAACTGAAGTATTAACATCGGAAACACTTGAGGCGGTAGCTAAACCGGAACTATTTATAACATTTTGAATATCTGAAGAAGAAAGACCATCAGTTAGTCCAAGGACTTCCAAATGATAACCATAGAAGAACATATTTGTAGAACTATTAGAAAAGCTAACAGGTATATTAATATAATTACCGGCACAAGTAGGACGAAAAGTAATATAATATGCTCCAGTAGTAGAAACGCTTTCAGAATGGTCTGGGGTAGCCATATTAAGAGCATATTTAATGTTATAACTATCTACAAGACTATAAACTTCAGCACGACAAGTACCATTATTATTGTTAGAATTCGCACCACCAGTATAAGTACCCGTTGAGATATTATTATTCCAATTTTGAACGTTACCACCAGTATCATTATTAACAAAAACTGTTAATGAATATAAAACATTAGATTGTAAATTAGTATATAAATTAAAAGATAAATAAGAAGTTAATCTACCTACAGCGCGATAATAACGAGAAACTGATACATTATCATTATTATTAACGCTATATGTTTCTATAGAATTATGATTAGTATCGTACCATTGAGCTTGAGCTGATAAACTAATATCGGAACTGTAAACAGTACCATTAATATTAGAAGCAGCAGCAAGAGGGTGGCTAACACCATAAGCAAATATTAAAAAACCAAAAAATAACCAAACTACAAATTTATAAAGTGGTCTTATAGAAATATTAAACTTTGTCATAATATCACCTCTTAAATAATTTAATCGTAAATTGATACAAAAATATAATAACTAGAATAACAATAATAGAATTCAAAAGTAAAAAACTATTATTATTAGATATTTTTGTATATTGATATTCTGCTAAGATGTCCGAATTGTATCCAATATTTGAATAAATAAATTCTTTACTATCAATAATAATCGAAGTATTATTACTATTGTTACATAGTAAAGAATTACTTTTATAACTATTGGTAGAATTTTTACTA
>CAKOKV010000237.1 GCA_934095805.1 uncultured Bacilli bacterium
AGGAAAAAAATATCAGGAAAAGAAGAATTAAAAAATGAATTAACTCTTCTTAGTTCATCATATATAACAACATTTGATTCATTTGCATTATCAGTAGTAAAAAAATATCATTATTTACTTAATATAACAGATGATATAAATATAACAGATGAATCAATAGTTAAAATACAGAATAAAAAAATATTAGATAAAGTATTTGAAAAATCATATCAAAATAAAAGTTTTCAAGAATTAATAAAAAAATATTGTATTAAAACAGATAAAGTATTAAAAGAAAATATATTATCATTAGCACTTAAAATAGATGGCTTTATTGATCCATTTGGTTTTATTGATACAGTATATAATAACTTTTTTAATGAGAATAATGTTGATAACTTGTTAAAAACTTATGAAGATATAATAAATGATTTAAAGAAAACAATAAGATTAGAAATAGATAATATGAGTTTATATTTTGATAGTGATTATATTGAAAAAGTTAATGAATCAGTATTAAATATACTAAATGCAGATATAGATCAAATACACCTTTATAGTAGTGTAAAACTACCTACTGTACCAAGAGGCTCTAGTGATGAAGCAAAAGAATCAAAAGATTTATTGAAAAAAGCTTGTGATAAACTTATATCTTATGGAGATTATGGAACAAAAGAAAATATTAAAAATGATATATTTAGTACAAAAGATACTGTTCTTACAATATTAGATGTAATAAAAGAATTTTTATTAGAAGTAGAAAAATATAAAAAAGATAATAATATATATACATTTAATGATATTTCTAAATTATCAATTAAAATATTAAAAGAAAATGAAAGTATAAGAAAAGAACTAAAAAACACTTTCAAAGAAATTATGATAGATGAATATCAAGATACTAATGATGTACAAGAAACATTTATCGGAATGATTTCTAATAATAATGTTTATATGGTTGGCGATATAAAACAATCAATATATCGTTTTAGAGGTTCTAATCCAGAAATATTTAAAGAAAAGTATAGTAATTATTCAAAAGAAATAGGCGGGCATAAAATAGATTTAATAAAGAATTTTAGATCTAGAAGTGAAGTATTAGATAACATTAATAAAATATTTTGTTTAATAATGGATTATAATTTAGGTTCAGCAGAATATTCACAATCACATCAAATGGTTTACGGTAATACTGCATACGATACAGAAAAAGTAAATGGATTTAATTATGATTTTAGAGTATTAGAGTATACTAATAAACCAAAAGAATCAGGATTTCAAAATATGGAAATAGAAATATTTACCATAGCAAAAGATATAAAAGAAAAAATAGATAATAATTTTCAAGTATTTGATAAAGAAGAGAGTAAATTAAGAATCGCAACATATAATGACTTCGTAATAATACTTGATAGAAGTAAATACTTTGATGATTTTAAAAGAATATTTGAATACTTCGATATACCATTAACAATATTAAAAGATGGTAAATTAAATTCTACAACAGATATATTATTGATAAAAAATCTAGTAGACTTTGTAATCAAAATAAAAGAAGATAATTGTGATATAGATTTTAAATATGATTTTACTAGTATTGCTAGAAGTTTCTTATATGAATATAGTGATGAATATATATTTGATG
>CAKOKV010000238.1 GCA_934095805.1 uncultured Bacilli bacterium
ATTTTATAGCTTTATTACCTACAACTTTGCAGTATTTCTTATATATAAGTTTTATGTGTGCTGTTGTTTTAGGATTGTTGAAAATTATTTTATAAGGGGGTTGATAAAATGTATGAAATGATAAAAGGATTAATTGGACCGGTTCCTGTTCAATTTGAGTTTGTTTATATTGTACTTACTTTAGTGTTAGCATTTTTATTAATATCATTATTATTTAGTATATTCTATATACCTATAAATATGGTAAGAGGTAAATAAAATGATAGAAGTATTGAAATTTATATTTAAATGTACCACTGATTTTTTAAAGATGTTATTTACTATTGATGTAGGTAGTGGTTTGAATTTAGGTGTTGTTATGTGTGTTGTATTTATTTTTTTACCTTTAGTATTGCTTTTTATTAATTTTTTAAAGGTTTCTGTTTTTAATGAATTAGATGAATATTATGATTTGAGAAAAGTTTTCTTTGGTAAAGATAATTATCAACCTAAACATTCATATAAAGGAAAACATGAGAGGAGATAGATATTAGGAGCATTTTTTTACCATATTCAGTAGAACAAGTAGTTACTTATTTTACTACTTTATATAATTTAGATTTAACTACGCTAACTTCTTATCAGACTTTAATTTTAAATATATTAGCTAATGCTTACTTTTTTCTATATTGGTTTTTTATAATTTATTTTTCAATAAAGTTATTTAATAGAGTTTGGGAAAGATTATTTTAGATAATATTAGTAGCAGCCAGCGGTGCTGGTGCTACTAATATATAAGAAAGGTTAAGTTATGAGTAAAAGTTTTATAATGGTAAATTTAGTAGGTCCTTGTATTGTAGCTTTAATAGGTATTATAGTTTTATTTATATTAGAAAAGAGGAATAAATAATGAATAGTTTAGAGTTTATATATAAAATATTAAGTTTAATAAGTATAGATGTTATTGTTGGCTTTATAGTTTATGTATTTTATACTTATTTTGATAAGAAATATATGTCTCAATTAGAGATAAGTTTATTACAAGAAGAAAATAATTATTTAAAAAAAGAGAATAAAAAGTGTAATGGTACTAGTGCTGATTTTTGGAAGGAGTGAAAAATATGTTTGTTTATGTAATTTTAGGAGTTTGTATTGGCTATTTTTCTGGACTTTTATTTGATGTTATAAGAGAAAGGGTAAGAGAAAGGAATAATAGAGATAAATATCCATGGTAATAGCATTAAGTGGAATACCTGGTTCTGGTAAGAATGTAAGAGCAACTTATTTAGCTAAGAAACATTTTAAACATCAAAATAATATATTAAGAAAATTAGTTAGAAAGATTAAACATGAATCTATCCTTATAAATAATGTATATACAACATATCCTATACTTTTGAAGAAGTATTCAAAGAAGTCAGGTAAAAAGAATATTTATAGTAATAAGGTGACTATATATGATTTAGTTCCAGATAATAGATTTCTAAAGCATGCATGTATAATTATCGATGAAGCGCAAGCTTTTTATGATTCTGAAGAACACAAGATATTTCCTAAAGATATAGCTACATTTAATCAGTTTCATAGACATTTTGATGTAGATAATATATATTATATCAGTCAACATCCTAGTCGTATAC
>CAKOKV010000239.1 GCA_934095805.1 uncultured Bacilli bacterium
GACCAAGACATTGGAAAAAAATATTTATTAGATATAGAATATAGATGGAATACAAGTAGAAGAAAATAAAAAATTATAAAGGAGAGTAATATGGAAATGAAAAAGTTAAAAGAAGTAAATATTAAGGAAGTAATTTCTTATTCCAAACAAAAAGATACACCGGCAGTAACAATAATAGATAATATAGGAGAAGAGGAACTTGAATATATAAATTCAATGTCTGATAAATTGCTTATAGAACCAATTGCTGTAGAAGAAACCAATATGATTGCTTTTATAAATAATGCTGGCGAAGTACGAAAAATTGCAAAAAAATTAAAAAGAAGAAGTCAAACAATGTATTATGATTTTATAAAAAGACCAAGTGGAAGTATAACAATATATGCATTAACAGGTTATACAGACCATTGGAAAATAATAAGAGATAATGGATACCAAGTACTTGCATATGATGAAAATGGGATAGAAATTGAGCCATGGTTAAACACAGATATTGAAGAAATTGAACCTAAGTTTTTAAATAGTTTAGGTTTAAGTAAATATAAAACTTCAGTATATTTAAAGGGGCAAAGAAGAATATAAATATGGAAATAACAAAACATTCGAACTATTGATTTTTATAACATTTTAGTATATTATAAATTAAAATTAATGGAGGTAATTATGAACAAAAAAATAATGAGAGTTATTTTAAGCAGAAAGGGATTCGATTCTGGAACTGGTGGGTGGCCTAGTATAATTTTGCCAGAGTTAGATAATAAAATGATTTCTTTTCCTATTCCAGATCCAGACGATAATTTAAAATATTCAGATATTCAGGCACTTGAAAACGGAAAAAGTTTATATGATATAATGAAAGACTTAAAGAGAACTCCTAAGCTAACTTTAAATAAAGAGAAAATTGATTTTACAGATGAAACATGTTGCCACTTTGATCCTGATATATATGATTATTCAATAGAAAGGGAAAATGGTTGGAGAGGTATTTTTGGACAAATTGATCAAGCACAAACAGTTTTAAAAAATAACAATGTAGAAGAAGGCGATTTATTTATATTTTTTGGATTGTATAGAAATGCAGTAATTAAAGAGGATGGAACAGTCAGATATGATAGTAAAGAAAAGGATAAACACACAATGTTTGGATATTTGCAAATTGACAAAATTCTACATCCAAAATATGATAAAGTTCCAGAACAATTTAGAAATCACCCTCATATAGTCAATCAAGAAGATTTTTGCAATGATACAAATACTATCTATATTGCTAAAGATGTTTGCACATTTGATAAAAATATAAAGGGATATGGAATGTTTAAATATGCTGAAGAGTTAGATTTAACTAAAAAAGGAATGAGCAAATCTCGCTGGGATTTGCCAGAAATATTTAGAGGATTAGACATAACATATCACAAAGATACTGCATGGAAAGACGGATATTTTCAATCTACTTATAGATTTCAAGAAGCAGTTATACAAGAAAATGAAGAGGTAGAAAAATGGGCGCAAAATCTTGTTAGAAAGTATTCTACAAATAGAATAAAAAAATAAAAGTTTTAGATATTATTCTAAAACTTTTTTTAATGCAGAAAAACATAAAAATGACATCTTGTGACC
>CAKOKV010000240.1 GCA_934095805.1 uncultured Bacilli bacterium
AGTATTAGCAGAAATACTAAAATTATCTGCACCAGTACCAGTTATAGTGTATGTGTAAACTCCACTACCACCAGTTGCACCTGCTATACTAAAATTAATTTGATTAGAACTATGATATGCTTGAAAATTTTGGTTTGTTAAATTTATTGGTTTTGCCAACCAGTGAGCATATATTGAATGATCATCATAATTAGTAATCTTCGTAGATGTCGTTAACTTAGTACCAGCATCAAGTTCTGTATACCAACCATCAAAATCAAATCCATTTCTTATAGGTGTGCAATCTAAATTATAAGCATCTCCCATTTGATAACTATAACTATTAGGATTACATACACTTCCACCATTAGAATCAAATTCAACATTGAATATCTTAGATGCAAATGTAAATGAACAAGTAATATCTTTTCTCACATTACTAATTACAACATTATTTTCATCCCTTGAGTAACCAGACATATCACTACAAGTATCACTATCATAACCATACCCTGGCTTTGGTTCTAAAGTTATTTTAGCTGAGTCCCCAGCATAAACATAGTTAGATTTAGTAGATACATTTCCATAATCAGGAGTAGTATTTTTAACAATAACATTATATTTTGGAATAAAAATCCAAGGATTATTGTAAGTACCATTTCCATAAACTTTAGTATCTTCTTTAACTTGTTCAGTTACTTTAAGACCAGAATCACTAGAAATATCTTTATAATTTTCTTTAATATGTGTAATAACATAATTATAATTATCCTTTTTAGAAGTTAAAGTCCAATATTCTTGACCTGATAACAAGTAAGAATCATTATTAATAAGAGTATACTTAAACTCAGTTAAACTAAGCATTCCTCCGTTTTTATATAAATTATTTGTAGATAATGTACCATTCTCATAACTAAATGGAACTATAAAACTTTTATCACTTCTAATAATATATTTACTATTATCACTAAATTTTTCAATATATTTATTAGCATAATCGGCAGATGAATTATAATTATTATTAATTTTAGCATCTACATTTGAAATTAAAAGTAAAAATATTGAGATAAATAAAACTAATTTCTTTTTCATTATTCTTCACCTCCGACAATAAATTTAAAAACTGTACTTTCTCCATTATCATCAGTTTTAGAAATTAAAACATAGTTATCTTTATATTTTAAAAAATATTGACCACCAAACTTAGAAATTTCTGATTCCCCTTCTATATCCAATATTCTATCATCTTTAATAGAATATTGATGAAACTCACATTCATCACTTTTAATATAGCAAATTCTCATTTCATCTTCATAAAAATCAAATTTATAATTATCAAAATAGAACTCATTCGATTCAGAAGTTTCAGGATTAACATAAATGTATTTTTCAGATGTCCAAGTATATAGATAATTATCAGGTACTTCATTAGTATCATTACTAGGGTTTTTATTTCCTTTAGGCCAAAACCAAATAGCAAAAATAACAATTATTACTACAATTCCTATAATTAATATTTTTTTATTTCCCTCACTATTATCCATACTATCACCTTAAAAAAAGTATAACACAGTAGTAATTTTTAATCAATAAAAATAAGTTATATTATCAGACTATTTTTTTAAAATAAAA
>CAKOKV010000241.1 GCA_934095805.1 uncultured Bacilli bacterium
AACTTGCTGTATCATCTATAAGTTCTACTTTACCAAATGTATCAACCTTAGGATGATGATCAATTTTAACAACATTTTTAAAAGATAAGAAATTATCAATATCAACTCTTCTATTATCAGGAGTATCAACAACAATCAACAATGCATTATCATAATCATATTCATTAACTTTATCTACTTTACCAAAATATTTAAACTTAGATACAGTAGTTCCAACTGCAAAAACTTCTTTTGATGGAAAAGTTATTTTAATAGATTCTTTTAATGCCATTTGACTCCCAAAAGCATCTGGATCTGGACCTATATGTCTTGCTATATAGATCTTCTTATATTTCTTTACCTCATTATATATTGATTTATAAATATCACTCATTAAATATCTCTTTTCTATTTTACTAAATTATAAGTATCTTTAATAATCATAATTTCTTCATTAGTTGGAAGAACATATACTGGAACACTTGATTCATCACTAGAAATAATACCTTCATTTTCATTCTTATATCCAGCTATCTTACTATTTTTTTCTTCATCAACTTTAATACCTAATGCATTAAGTCTACCTAAAATTTCTTTTCTAGCTTCAATACCATTTTCACCTACACCAGCTGTAAACACAATAGCATCAACATTACCATCTAATTTAATATAGTATTCTGCAATATATTTTGCAATTCTATCATTATACATATCAAGAGCAAGTGTTGCATTTTTATCTCCAGCTTCTCTTGCAGCTTCTACATCACGGCTATCAGAATATCCTGAAATACCAAGAAGTCCACTCTTCTTATTTAAATCATTAGTAATATCTTCTAAGCTTTCACCTGATTCTTTACTTACATATTCTAATATAGATGGATCTATAGCACCACTTCTTGTGCCCATCATAAGACCATCAAGTGGAGTAATACCCATACTAGTATCATAACACTTTCCTTCTTTAATAGCACTAATTGAAGCACCACTACCGATATGACAAATAATTAAATTAACATCATCTTTACCAAGTTTTTCTTTCATTTTTAATGTTATATACTTATGACTTGTTCCATGGAAACCATACTTACGAACACCATATTTAGTATACCAATCCATTGGTACTGGATACATATAATTTACTCTTGGCATTGTTTGATGGAATGCAGTATCATATACAGCAACCATTGGAACACCAGGTAAAGCTTTTTGCATAGCTTCAATACCAGCTAAATTTCCTGGATGATGAAGTGGACCAAGTTTAGTTAAATTCTTAATATCTTGAATTACTTCATCAGTTATTATAACTGAATCACTATACTTTTCACCACCATGTAAAACTCTATGTCCTACACCCTTAATTTCATCTAAACTTTCAACTGCTTTATGTTTTAATAATTCTTCAATTAAAACCTCAGCTGCTTCTTTATGATTTTTTAAGTATTTTTCACCCTTAATTTTTTCACCATTTACTTTAGTTGTCCAAAAGCTATCCTTTAGACCAATCTTTTCAATATAACCACTAATTATCAATTTTTCCTCTGGCATTTCAACTAATTGAAATTTTAAAGATGAACTACCAGCATTAACACATAATATTTTCATAATTACTTTTCCCT
>CAKOKV010000242.1 GCA_934095805.1 uncultured Bacilli bacterium
GACTGATGGAAATGTAGCAAAAGCATCATCAAAAGAAGAAGCAGAAAGAATATTAAAAACAATTCATCTAACAGATAATACTAGGTTAAAAAATACTTATAATGATTTTGGAGCAATTATAATAGCAGATACAATAGCAAAAAGAATGTCACGAGTTCATAATAAAGAATTAACTTATGAAGATGTTTTAAAAATGTATCTTTTAGAACCACTTGGAATGAATCATACTTGTTATAATCCAAAAACTGATAATGTTTCAGGAAATGGCTTTGGAATAAATGTAGTACATGATCCAAAAGCAAGAGCCTTAGGTGGAATGTGCGGACATGCTGGATTATTTACAAACTCAACTGATTTGATGCATCTAGCAAGAGATATATTTGCAGCAATGGACGGAAAAGGAAAAGTATTAAATAAAAAAATAGTTGAAAAGCTTGGAGAAATAACTTTTCCAAATAGTGCGAGTCATGCAAAAGGTAATCTTGGTGTCTATGTAAAATGTAAAGAAGGTTTAAAGAAATCTTATGTTTCAAATCTGTCAGCAAAAGGTTCATTTGCTCATGAAGGGTGGACAGGTTCACTTGCTGTATTTGATCCTTATAATAGAATACATCAATCTGTATTAGTTAATGCAGTCTATCCAATAGATTCAAAAGATGAAATAAAAAATGATAAACCAGTATTTTATATGAAAGCATTAAGAGAATATCAAGAAAGATTAACAGTGTTAGGATTAAAAATGAGATTTATAAAAAATGAATATGATGTTTGTAAAAGAATATTAAATGAAACAGAAGAAAAACCATTAACAAGATAAAAAATATTACTATATCATTGAAAAAATATATGTAAATATGATAATATTAGTATGTAAGGTAGGAGATAAAAATGAATAAAAGAATTCTAATATTACCATTATTATTAATTATGTTATTTACATTTACTGCATGTAAAAAAGAAACAGAGGAAAAGAAACCTATAAGTGGAGATTCATTCAAATTAGTTGCCGAAGGTGATAAATATACTACTAAAGATGTAACTAAGAATTTTAAAAGTGATTCTGGAATAACAGAAGCAATAGTGGCTGCAGTAGAAAATCAATATCAAGTAGAGTTTTACACATTAAAAGATAGTAAAACAGCTCAAAAAATGTATGACAGAAACAAAAAAAGATTTGAAAACATTAAAAGTAGTTTAGACAAAGCAGAAGTAACAGAAACTGATAACAATTCAGAATATAAAATTTCTACAAATGGAAGATATATGTTATTAAATAAAATAGATAACACACTTATATATGCCAATGTAGAAGATAAATATAAAGAGAGTGTTACAACACTTATAAAACAACTAGGATATTCAAATTAAGCTATACATTCAGTATAGCTTTTAATTTACATTAATAATATAATAATGATATAATTTAGAAGGTGATTAAATTGAATATATTTGCATACACATTAAAAGAACTTGAAGAATATTTAGTTAATAATGGATTTAAAAAATATAATGCAACACAAGTTTTTGAAGGAATATATAAAAAAAGAGTTACTTCTTTTGACGAAATAACTAATATCAGTAAAGAACTAAAAG
>CAKOKV010000243.1 GCA_934095805.1 uncultured Bacilli bacterium
CTTTAAAAAGGTAGTATTACTAAAAATAAAATCAGGGGGGAGAAAATTGAAAAAACTATCAGCAATTTTACTAACAATCATCATATCAATAACACTATCAGCATGCAACAATAAAACAAACGAGAGCAACCAACAATATGAAGATGCCATGTCAAATGGGAAATCAAGTGTTGTAGAAGAGGAATACGACAAAGCCATCGACTATTTCGATTTGGCATTGGAGGCGAAGAAGGACGACAAAGAGGCGACTAATTTAATCAAGCAGCTAAAATTAATGCTTGAAATTGAGGAGTCTGAGTCGCATGGGGCATATTTTTATCAAATGGAGAGAATAGACAAGATTAATGCGATTGATACGGAGACTGATGTTGTTAAGAAGAAGGCGAATAATTATAAGAAGGATGTTTTGAAAAATATAGATGATTCGATTGATTATCTTGAAGAGGAAATTAATGATGGCGATTATGAAAAGGCGCAAAAGGATATTGAGGATTTTATAAAAGAGTGTAAGAAGAGTGACAGCCTTGGGGAACAGTTGGATAGATGTGAGGGGCTTTTGAAGACTTGTAAGGCTGAGAAGAAGAAAGCAGAGGAAGAGGCGAAGAAGGAGGCTGAAGAGCAGCAAGTTTCTAGTAATTCAAATAAAGTTTCAAAGAAATCATCAAGCAAAGATAATGATAATGGTGTAAAGGCGTATTGTAATGAGGGAAAACATTATATAGATGTAGATGATTATTATGAACTGGGAGTAAATTGTAGAGGATGTGAAGCAAAAAAAACATTAAAAAGCCCAAGTAATAATTTACCTTGTGAATTTTGTGATGATGGTTCAGGCTTAGAACGTACAGTATCATTATATACAGGTAAGTGCTATAAATGTGGTAAAAAGAATTTTGCTGGGGTGAAAAAGATTTATAATGATGGAACTATTGTTTATGATGATGGTAGTGTACAGAATTGGTAAAATTTAAACTAAAATACAGGAAATAAAAAGCAATATTATAAGGTATTTAAAAGACAAGTGAATTTATATTGAGGCCTCATATTTAGTGAGGTCTTTTACATTTTTAGGGAATTATTTTTAGGATTATCATATTGAATTTATGTATAAAAAATAAATATAATAGTCTTATCGAAAAAATTAAATGGAAAATAATGACAAAAATGTTTGCGAAATTTAACAAATAGTAGTATAATATTTGATGTAGTCTCACAAATCTCACTTCAGGAAAAGACAAAAAAATCTAAATACTATCGGTTTAAATCGTATCAAATTCGAATCAACAAATTAAAAATATGCCGATAAAACTAATCTAAATAATATCAAAAAAATTTAATAACACATTATCAGCTTATCAGCCAAAGTACTATCACAATTATAATACAAGTAAACGTGATAGTTTTTTTATTTTACCATGAGAGGGGGCGAGGTCATGGATTAAAATTACAATCAAGTAGGTTTGTTAGTTTCTAAATATCAATTCAAAAATTAAGTATTTTCAATAGTAAAAGGAGAGATGAATATGAAAATAAAAAGATTCCATTTACGCCTAAAAAGACATATGAAGAAATAGTTAGCAAGAAAAAAGATAA
>CAKOKV010000244.1 GCA_934095805.1 uncultured Bacilli bacterium
TTTAAATATAAATATTAATAATAAAATCGTGCTACTTGAAAAAACACCTAATAAATAATTAATCAACTCACACACTCCTAACTAATAAACAGAATCATGAAGTAAATCATGTTCAGAAATATTAACAATTACTCTACTCTTTAATTTAATCAATAAATTTGAAAATAAATAAACAGTAAGCAATTCATCTGTATTATTAATTTGACAAAGTAATAAACCAACACGATCCATTAAATCATCAATACTTTTTACACTCATAAATACACCCCCATAAATCTAAGCTAATCTAAAGATCATTCTAAAGAATCTAAAAATTACATAACTTAAAGTGATACCAATTGGAATCAATAATAATGGTTGACTCATGACTAAATCAACAATTGAACCAATTTGACCTACAAGGAATGTAAAAATAGATCCAAGAACATCTAATACACTTTTAATTGAATCTGCAGTTACAGCACCACCAGTAGCAGCAGCAGCATCCATTAAATAAAACATAGACATAGATACGGTACTCCTTTCTAAAAAATATTTATCATAAAGACAAAATGCCTTATGAACTAATTAATATAAAATTTCTCTTGACCAATGAACTTGTTCAACCAAACGAGCTCTGACAATTTCCCAACCATAACCATTATGACATCCAATATAATCTTCAACATTATGACTCTCATAACTAGGATACTCAACAACTCTAGGCAAAAAATCATAAACTTTAATTTTTAAATCATGATCTTGCTTTAAATATGTTATTTCATATTTAAAATGTTTACTTTTAACATAACATTCTTTAACTTGAAACTCTGGAACAAATAATGAAATATATTTACCAGTATCAGTCTGAACAACATTTGATAAAAAAACTTTATTAGAAGAATTAAATAATGGTTCTAAAAACTCCTTTTCTTTTGGCGTTAATAAAGAATAAGCAAAATCATGAAGTTTACAACAATTGTCAACTTGAACTTTAACAAGTGAAACAACATCAGAATCAGTCAATTTATTGTTATATTCCTCAAGTTCTAACATCAAAACACCCCCTTTGCTTTAAATATTATAACTAATTTGCAATATCTACAAGTTTAAGCTCATTATTACTTGATAATTCAAATTTACCAACGATGTCACAAGGTAAATCATTCATTAAATTCATAGCGACATCATATGGCAGTTTACCAAACATAACACGAAAACCTTTTTCATTTTCTTTCTCACTTGGCTTAGTCCAAATATATGAAACATTAGCACCTTTGACATTTTTACCAGATTTCTCATCAGTAAAATCATAAGTTTTGATATAAAGAATACGACATTCATTCTCAAACATAAAAAATAACACTCCCTTCTAGTGTTAAAAATATCAAGTAATTAAATTATATTATATTATATGTTACTTCAAATAATATCTCTCATATGTAAACTATCTACTATATATGTTATGTTAACTTGTATGAATATGAATGAATTTTTTTAAGATAGAAATTAAACTGAATTTAATATTTATATTATTATTAATATAAATACTTTTTCCATTATTTGTATTAATTTTGTTATTATTAAAACTGTGT
>CAKOKV010000245.1 GCA_934095805.1 uncultured Bacilli bacterium
AAAAGAAGTGAATTTTACACTTCCAAATCATTATTAAAATTAATATCTAATTCTTTTCCTTCAATAATATTTTTAATTTTAAGTTTTTTAAATTTAGAAATAATATTGTAAGGAAATTTTTTTATTAAATTATTATATTGTAAAGTATACTTATTATAAAAAGTTCTAAGTGAAATAATCTTTAGTTCATTATTATCATATTTTTTAATATAATCTTTTAATGTTTTAATATCTTTTGATTTAGGATTATCTTCAACAACATGTAATATTTCCTCATAACATTTATTTAATTTCTTTTCTTCTTTAAAAGAATCAAGACTATCAATTTCTAAATCTTTTACTTCATCAAAAGCAGTACTTTCACATTTGAATTTACTAGAAGCAACTTTAATCATCTTTTCAATAATTTCGTTTTTCCTTTTAAGTTCATCTATACATTCCTTTTCAGTATCTACTAATAAATTATTTATATTATTAAGTTTCTCAATAAAATATTTAAACAATATAATCATTAATGTAACTAAAACTATTAAGACTACAAGTATCAAAGCTATTATATTTAATGTTTTCATTATTATCACATCCCACTAAATATTATATCAAAAAATAGTATTATTTTAAAGACTATTTAGCATAAGTAATTCTTTCATCAAATTCGACAAAATCTACATATATCATTAAAATTAAATAACTTTTACCATTTTCAACATCATTAATAATTAAATTATCTCTACCAGCATGTTCAATCAAACCAACAAATATCCTATCTCTCCATTCAACTGAATCTGAAAAAGAAGCATGAACTCTTACTTTTTTTCCAATATTATTTCTAAGAATATTTTCTATATAGCTTTGTTCCATTGGTTCAGAACTACCATTAATATTATCAACAATCGGATTATTTGTATCCCTTTCGATATCATTTATAAATACTGGTGTTTGATAATAACTACCATTCATATAGTCATCTCCTTTACTAGTATTATTTAATGACAAAAAATTGTAATTGTGATTGTTTTGTACATTTATAAAACAATTTAATGAAAACCTTTAAAAAAATATATAATTATTTTATAATGAAAATGGAGGAATAATATGAAAATTAAAGTAGGAGTTTCTAATCATCATGTACATTTGACAAAAGAAGCATTAGAAATATTATTTGGTAAAGATTATGTTCTTACTAAAAAAAGAGATTTAATTCAAAAAGGTCAATATGCATGTGAAGAAACAGTAACACTAAAAAAAGATGACAAAATATTAGAACACATAAGAATAATTGGACCTTGTAGAAAATATACACAAGTAGAACTATTAGATAGAGATAATGAATTCTTTGGAATAAATGCTCCAACTAGAAAAAGTGGTGTTCTCGAAAATAGCGAAACATTAACAATCGTGGGTCCAAAAGGTGAGTATGAAGCTAAAAGTATGGTTATAGTTTCAGATACACATATTCATATGAGTGCTGAAGATTTAGTTACTTTTAATAAAATGAATGATGAAGTAGTAAAAGTTATAACAGACAATACTGTTATTATAGAACCAGTTCATATTAAATCAGATGAAAC
>CAKOKV010000246.1 GCA_934095805.1 uncultured Bacilli bacterium
ACCAGATTTTAAGGCATCATTTAAAGTTGTAACACCATCTGCAGCACTTTTAATACCATCACCTAAAGTATCAGAACCAGCTGCTAATTGACTAGCACCATCACTAATTTGACCAGCACCAGAAGATAATTGGTTAGCACCATTCATTAATGTTGAATTATTGCTTACTAATGTTGAAGTACCTGCAGATAATCTATCAATACCACTTGTTAGAGCTCTAATACCTTCAGTCAATGAAGGAACATTACTATTTAATGAAGAAGTTCCTTGTGCTAAAGCAGAAGCTCCACTTGTTAAAGCGGTATTATTTGTAGTAATTGTTGTTAAACCACTTTGTAAAGTAGTAACACCACCCATGTAAGATTGTACACCAGCATTTAAGTTTTGAGCACCACTAGCAAGTTGAGAAACATATTGTTTTAAACCTGCTTGTTGAACATTACCATTTGCATCACTTACACCATTAATTCCTGCATTTAATTGTTGCACACCAGTATTTAATTGTTGTGCTCCTTGATCTACTTGATTAGCACCACTTACTAATGCTTGAATTTGTTGAGTAGATTCAGTTGATGAAAGTGAACTAGCTAATTGTTCTCCACCATTCGCTAATTGTTGATAAGTAGCTAATAATGTTTGTAAAGTACTTGCATCAACATTTTGCATCAATGCTTGGAATTGAGCAGTACTTAATTTACTAAAGTCTGTTGTACCAAAACTTTGTTGCATTAAAGCAGTCAATTGAGCATTAACAGCTTTATTACCATTAATAAGAGATTGTCCAGCTGTAGCTGCACTAGATAATTTACCAGCTAATGTTTGAACACCTTTATTTAATGCTGAAGTACCTGTTACTAATCGAGCACTTCCGCTTGCTAAATCTGAACTACCTTTTGATAAAGTTGTACTTACTGAGGAATTAACACTTGTTAATCCTTCAGATAATGCTGTAGCTCCAGCAGTAATAGCATCATTATTAGCAACTAATTGATTTGCACCATCTAAAGCTTGGCTTACACCACTTGTATATTGATTAATTCCAGTATTAAGTGATTGTGCACCGCTATTTAATTGACTAATTCCATTAGCTAATGCAGGAGTTGCACTACCTAAAGAGCTCATACCAGTTTTTAATTGATAAACTCCATCATTTACTGTAACAACCCCATCAGTATAATCTTTTAAACCATTTGTTAAAGTATTTGTTCCATCTTTAAATGTTAAAGAACTGCTTGCTAATACTTTTAAATTATCACTAATTGTTTTGTTACCATCTTCTAATTGATTCATTCCATCAGATAATTGTTGAGTACCATCACTTGCCTCAGCAAATCCATCTGACATTGTTCCAATTGAAGTAAAGATTGTTTCCGCATATGTCTTAGTAACTGATGATGAAACTTCAGCTTTAATTTTTGCGATTGCTGAATCATCCATTTTTGATGCAACATAGTTTGTACCAGGATTTGTTGTATAATTTAAAATCATCTTTTTAGGATTTTTATCCAACAAAGTTGTTGCATTCTTTGAAAAATCACTTGGAATCGTAATGACCATATAATAG
>CAKOKV010000247.1 GCA_934095805.1 uncultured Bacilli bacterium
GATGAAGAGTGATAGTTATATCTATCACTTTTTATAAATCAAAATTATATGTTATAATTAATTAGAGGTTGCATTATGAAAAAGTTCCATAGTTTAGTATTCTATTTAAAAAATAAAAATAAGAAATTATATATTAATACAATAAAAAATGATTACATAGAGCCTATATGTAAATACTTTAATCATAAAGTTGATAAAGTAACACTAGATAATGAAAACTCAGAAAAAGAATATGATTATAATAGTTTATCACTTAATGATTTTTACATAGATTTAAATAATGAATCTATACAATTTCTAACATTTTTTTCAAATGAAACAACTAATGATGAACCAATATTTCTAATAAAATTCAAATCTGAATATAATCAATTAGAAATAAGAATTGATTATGAAAATATAGATATAAGTATAGAAGAATATAAAAAGATTGTTGATGTATTAAATAATAATTTGGAATTAAGATACTCATTTTTATATGATTATAATGATAAATGGAATATTCTATATTTAAGTGGTATAGAATGTGGGATTATGACTTTTAAAAGAAGAAAGTTAATTAAAGAAATTAAACATCATAATTCCGAAGATTTTTTCGATAGTATAATTCATATATTTTCATTAAATTATATTAATATAGATATTTTATCAAAAGATAAATTAAATACAATCATTGATATTGTAGGTGAAGGTAATTATTATTTATATAATAAAAAGGGTATTATATTTAAATGCGGCAATCACTTTATAAAAAGAAGAATTAATAAATTATTAAAATAAAAAATTATTTGTAATAGAGAGCGATAATTAATTTTATTATCGCTTTTATTTTAATTTAAATTATTATATAATTAAAATGGTGATTATATGAAAAAAGATTATATTATAGATGGTAATGAGGCATGTGCACTTGGGGCATATTTATTTAGTGAAATATGTGGTATTTATCCAATTACACCAGCTAGTCCAATGGCAACTTTAACTGATAAGTGGAGTGCGGCAGGTAAAAAGAATCTGTTTAATGATACAGTTAAAGTAGTAGAAATGCAAAGTGAAGCAGGAGCAGCAGCAGTAACACATGGAGCATTACAAGCAGGATGTCTAGGTACAACATTTACTGCATCACAAGGTTTACTTTTAATGATACCTACAATGTATAAAATGGCAGGAGAAATGTTACCAGGAGTTATTCATGTAGCAGCAAGAAGTTTAGCAACTCATGCATTATCAATATTTGGTGACCATCAAGATATTTATGCTACAAGAAGTACAGGTTTTTGTATGTTATCTTCTTCATCAGTAGAAGAAGCATATTATATGAGTATTATTTCTCATTTAAGTGCTATTGAAGGAAGTTTACCTTTCTTACATTTCTTTGATGGATTTAGAACAAGCCATGAACTTAATAAAGTATCACTTGTAGATGAAGAAGAAATAAGAAAATTAATAGATTATAAAAAAGTATATGAATTTAAAAATAGAGCATTAAATATAGGAAAAGAAATAACAAGAGGTACATCTGAAACAGGTGATGTTTA
>CAKOKV010000248.1 GCA_934095805.1 uncultured Bacilli bacterium
TTGTATTCTTTAGAGAAAAACTCATAAAAGTTTACTAGTTCTCCAAATGTGATAACTTCAAGAAATTCCCATATAGGTATATTTTCCAATTTCTTATCTTTATCAATATCATATTTAGAAAATATTTTTTGATAATAATCGCTTCCTACTTTTTTAAATATACTATTATGTACTTTTTTGGGAAATTTATCGTCGTTAAAATCTTTTTCTAAATACATATTTACTATTCTATATCCATCTTCTTCATTTATATCTTCTATTAAATTTAATATTCTAATTTTTAAATAATGTTCAATATCTATTATCATTTTAAATAAAACTAATCTTACCCTGTGATCAATAATCGCTAAATCTTTAAGATATGCGAAATCTAAATCAACATATTTATCTACAAACTCTCCATTAATTAAATATCTTTCAAAATTATGTTTATAAGATGTTAAATTATAATAGTTATTGTTGTCTTTTAAATATTTTTCTGCTTCTTGTTCTGATATTAGTTCAAACTTAATATTTTTATTTTTTAGATATGGAACCATATCTGTTATTTTTAACATAGGCTTTAATGTTTCTATATTATTACCATTAATCATATCGATTCACCTTCTTTTTATTTACTATTATAACATATCAATTTTAATTAATTAAGACTTTTTTATAAGAAAATTACATAAAAACTATATTTATTAAATCATTAATTTAAAATTGATTTATCATAATAAATATTATGACTTAATGATGATTTAACTATTGTATTATCAAGCCTAATATATTGATATATATAAGCAAGCATTACATCCTCTAAAAAATATGGTATTCTAACCAATTCATCATTTGATAGTTTCTTCAACTCGTTGGTATGATGATTATAATAATTTCTTCCATCAGCTATTTTTCTTGATAATTTATATACTTTTTTACTATTAAAATTCCAAATATAAGCAACTTGATTTAATATAGATTCAATTCTATCTGCCAATGTTACTTTGCCACTCGGTTTCCCATTTTTTACCCACATATTCTTAGCATTTTGTTCATCATAGTTTTTAGATATATATTCCAAGATTTGAGTATAATTAAGAAATCTATTTAAGTCAGATGTTTTATATTTTAAAATATCTAAATAAATATCAAAAATAGGAAGTGCATTTTCTAGTAAAGTATTAAAATTAGCATAGGCTTTTAAAAAGTATTTATCAATTTTTTCTATCGTTATAACAAATTCGTTGTAATGATGTGCTAGACATTCATTATTAGGTATTTTATCAATAAATTTTATACAATTCAAAAACATTATATTGTTTTCATTTACTTCAATTTTCTTTATGCCAATTTCTCTTTTAGATAATATACTTAAAAATGCTTTAAATTGATATACATCTCTCATTACATCCATATATCGTTGAGATTTATTATATTTAAACTCAATTAAAATGGTTTTCTCATTTTGATATAATGAATGCCCACAAATAACTGAATTACCCACTAAAATAGAAATTTTTTTATCATCAAAGTTGTAACTATAGCATTTACTCTTA
>CAKOKV010000249.1 GCA_934095805.1 uncultured Bacilli bacterium
ATAAATTAAGAAGATCATAATATAAATGTAAAATATTAATCATTATTATTTTCCTCCTTTATAATCTTTTTAAGTTCTATTTCTTTATCAAAACAAACCATAGAGAATATCTTACCAGTTGTTTTATTTTTTAATATATCACTAAGCTTACTAATATCACTTACAAGTAATATTTTATCCTTATTAATACCTGCATATTCCATTCTGACCATCATATCGTAACAGAATTTACCAATTAAAACAATATTTTTAATAGAGGCATCATTTAAACTCTCAAAATCAATATCCCATATCCAAGATATATCATTTTCAGTATATCTACGACTAGAAGAATCAAATCCAAGTATAATAGTTTTATCTCCATCTTGATGTAATATATAATCAAGAGATTGTTTATAACTTAAATTATTTTCATTTTTACTTACAAGCATTTGCCATTTTCTATTATCAAAATCATATATTTCAAGTCTCTTAGTTTTAATATTTTCATCATTAATAACTTTTAAAATATCTTCATCACTTAAACCAATTGATTTACTAAGAGCATAACAACCAGTTACAAAATAAACAGTATATAAGAAATTAGAAGGTAAGTTAACATCGTGATCATTAATCTTAATTTTTTTATTATCTACATCTATATCAGTAGCAAAATAATCAGGATTACCACGATTAAAATGATATTTAGGGCAATTGTATGAACCAATGTGACCATATTGATAATAATTATATTCTAATTTAGAATGACATATTGGACAATAAGCAGCATCTAAATTATTAATATTACTTTTTCTTGAATAATCATTTTTATCTATTCCATAAGTTATGATAGCTCCTTTATGATTAATTCTAAGTCTATTAACAAAAGGATCATCTACATTTATAATAAGATTTGTTCCATTAGGAATAGCATTCTTAATCGCATTATATATATTTTCAGGATGAGCATTTCTAGGAGGTTGATCTCTTGTTATATTAGTAACCATTAAATGAGTAGGACTAATATATTCAAAAATATATTTCATAAATTGTTCATCTAATTCCATAAGTAATATATCAGCTTTAAGTTTACCAAATAAACTAGAATTGTTAAGTATTAAAGAAGCAATTCCATTAATAGTGTTGCTTCCTTCTTTGTTATAAACAACCTTATAATTATTTTTAGTAAGTATATTATACATAAGTTCAGTAGAAGAACTCTTACCACTAGAACCAGTAATACCAATAACATATTTTGGCAACTTTATTTTCTTTAAAATATTCTTATCAAGCTTTCTTGCTATTCTTCCTCCGATAACACTACCAGCATGACCAGTTAACTTACTTAACTTATTAACTATTTTACAAGTAAGTATTACAATAAATCTCCACATCATAATCACCTAACTATATTATATAACATTTTTATGAATTTATAAATATCCCACTTGAAAAAGCATTATCCTTATGTTAAAATTAATTTGTTCTTTATGTGGCCCATTGGTGAAATGGTTAACACATCGCCCTCTCAAGGCGACATTCACGGGTTCAAATC
>CAKOKV010000250.1 GCA_934095805.1 uncultured Bacilli bacterium
GAATTAAAAATTTATGTTTACAATAAGGGCATGTAGCTTCTGTCTTATCTGGTGAGACTTGCATTGTACCTCCACAACTCTCACATTTTAAACTTATTTTTTATACTTTCTTCACCTATTTTAATAATACAATATTAAATATTAAAAAAACAATTCGTAGAATTTATTTTATGTAAACTCTACGAATTTAATTCAAAATTTATATTTTCATTTGTTAATTTTATAGGAATTAGACTATTAATTTCATAGTTTCCATTAAGTTTAACTGGTATATAATTACTTGTAAATCCATGAAAATATCCACCCTTATATTCTTCTATTAATACATCCTCTTCTTTATTAATAAACTTATTAAAGTATTCTTTTTCTAATTCATTAGATAAAGCTATTAATTTTCTAGCTCTTTCTTTAATGATACTTCTTTCAATATGATCTTTCATTTTAGATGCTACTGTGCCATTTCTGTCTGAATAAGGAAATACATGTATTTTAGAAAATCCTATTTCTTTACAAAATTCCATTGTTTCATTAAAGTCTTCATCAGTTTCTCCCGGGAAACCTACTATAACATCTGTTGATAAAGATATATCTTTTCTTAAACTTCTTATTTCATTAACTTTATTTTTAAAATATTCTTTGTCATATCTTCTATTCATTAATTTTAATATGTGATCTGATCCAGCTTGTAATGGGATATGTAAGTGTGAAACAAACTTATTATTATTTTTAATTATATCCATCATCTTTTCATCAAGTTCTACTATTTCTACTGATGAAAGTCTTATTCTTTTTAATTCTTCTATTTTACTTAATTCATTTATTAAATCTGCAAGTCTTTTTCCTTCATCATTATATTGACCTGTGTGAATACCAGACAATACTATTTCTTTATGTCCTGATAAAGCTAAGTCTTGAGCTTCTATAATGCATTTATTAAACTCTTTGCTTCTTACCCTACCTCTTACATATGGAATAATACAATAACTACAGAAATTATTGCAACCATCTTCTATTTTAATAAAAGCTCTATGATGATGTTCATATTTCTTAATTTCCATATCCTCAAAATCTACACTTGCCATATCATAAAATTCTATTATTCTTTTATGAGTTTTTTCATATTCTTTTATATATTTTGTTATTTTACTTTTATTTTTATTTCCAATTATTATTTCTGCATTTATCAAGTTATCAATATTATCTTGTCTAAACTCGCAAAAACATCCACAAGCCACCACAATAGCTCCTGGATTATTTTTTCTTATATTATTGATTACTTGTTTACTTTTATTATCTGCTGTATTTGTAACAGTACATGTATTTACTATACAAATATCAGCTTTTTCTTCTACTTCTTTGTATCCATCATTTTGCATTATTGTTCTTATAAATTCACTTTCATAAGAATTAACTTTGCAACCTAATGTTTTTATTAAAAATGTTTTCATTATAACGACAATCTAAACTCTTTAAGTATCTTTAAGAACTCTTCTTCTTCTAAATAACTTATTGCTTGAGTTACCTCTTTCT
>CAKOKV010000251.1 GCA_934095805.1 uncultured Bacilli bacterium
TCTACTATAGATTTGATTTTATCATAGCTTTTTAAAACCATTTCTGCGTCATTGTATCTAATTAATTCTACACAATTTATTATGTTACTAATTTTAACTCCACGGTTACCTAATATAATTATCTTCATTGCCGAAGGAACTTCTGATGAATTTAAATACTTTATGGCATCCGAATTATCAAGAACTTTTAAACGCTCAGATACCATTTTTGAATTTGACGAAATTATTCTCCCTTTAATATTTACAAATTCAATATCTTTTAAAAGTATTAAATCATTAAGACTCATCTTGTTTAATGCAAGAGCAATATCATCTTTTTTAACTGATAAAATAAGTTCCATTATTTCTGGATAAAATTGAGTTTGAGATAAAGCGTTCAATACATTATCTTGATTAAGTTTTAATTTAATATATTCAGTTCTAAGTAATGGAAGCATAAATCCATGTATAATTGCTTCTATCGCTTCTTTTTCATCTGTATTATTTATACTTTCAACAATTAAGTCTCTTTTTCTTTCCAATATTATTTTTTGAATATAATCAGGTACAAATGAAGAATCAGATAAAGCAAAGGATTTAATATCAGAAAAATTAAGCTTATCAATTGCTTTAAGTACTTTTCTAGTTCGATATTTGTATAAATAATTTTTTAACTCCACGGGAACATTTTCATTTTTTAGCCATATCATAACTTCTGAAGTATACATAGATTTAGTAGCGAATTTAACACGCAAAGGACATAATTCTAATACCTTTTGTGCAAGTTTTGCATTATTACATCTTCTAAATATATCCATTAACGAATCTAAATCCAATTTCTTTATTGCTCTTTTAATATTAGAAAATCTCATTTCCCAAATTTTTTCTGCAATCTCATCTGGTGTACTATAACTATTTAAAGTATCAATTAATTTTCTATTTTTTAAGTGATGTATATAATCTTCTATTTCCTTAGATTTAATCTCATAAATTCTATCTCTCCAGGCCTTAGATATTAAATAAGAATCAATAACAGAAAAAAAATTATTCATATTAACTTTTTCTATTACTACTCGTTCTTTAATATCTTCACTAATTAATCGGTTATTAATACAACACTTAATAATATAATCATTATCAAATTTAGTTTGTAAAACATAGTCAACTACTTTAGCATCAGCACCTTTAGCTAAAAGAGTCAATACATTTTCATCACTATAAGTCAAATCAATGATAAGTTTCTTTATATAAAATGAGACTGATTTGTCACGAACTGCTCCAATTAATTTATTACCAAATAATTTCATTATGATAACAGCTTTTAAAGATTTAGGAAAATATTCACCATATAAAAGTCTTTCACATTTTACATCTCTTCCTCTAAATTCATCAATAATAATGTCAGACATAACTGATTTTTTATCGGCTAATTCATCTATTCTTGATGATACATACCATTTCAATGATTTTGGCGTTTTTTTATCAAATAAATAATCAAGAAGTTCCTTAGCATTTAAATTTTTAACAGCTTTAGTTACTATTTT
>CAKOKV010000252.1 GCA_934095805.1 uncultured Bacilli bacterium
CTGATACTTTGGAAGAATGGAAAGAAAAACATTATAATTTTTTTAAAAGTATTGATTCTTCTTTTAATGAAAATACAGTTGTTCTAATTGAAATATTTAAATTGTTAGATGTATATGATTGGAAATAATAGATTTAAGTTACTTTGATATTAGTAATGTCATTAATGATATAAAGGGTTTATTAATAAGTTTAGTTGTTGTAAAATTTTATGTTAAATTGATTATTTAATATATTTTATGTTTTTTATGTATGTTATATTTTAATTAGAGGTGAAGGATTACAATGATGAGTGCTGATAAGCTAATTAGTTTTGAAGAAAAAAGATTTGAGAATGTTAGAAAGTCTATGTATGAGCATTATAGAGAAATAGCTGCTCCAGCCATAGAACAAAGACCTATGGAGTTTCGTGGTGAAACAAGAATGGTAGATTATATTATTTTTGATAAATTATCACCAGAAGATCGTGAAAAGTTAGATTATTACTCTAGTATTTTAGATGATGTTGCTGCTAGAAGATGTGTCTTAAGAAATTATGTTAAAAGTAATGTTCCGGAAGAAATTGTTTCAGAATATAATGATTATGTGGAACCAATTGAAACTTATAATGGTATTAAAATATCATGTAGTGCTCTTGATTTAGATGAAAATGGAGAATTTACTAGATCAAGTATTAAAGTAGGTGATGCTTTAGTTGAGAGTCCAAGAGAAATGAGTATTCAAGAATACAATCAACTTTATACAACTGCTTTAACAAGTATGTTGTCTAATGGATTAACACCACAACAAGCTCGCGATAAAATAGAAGAAGTTTGTACTGATGCATATTTAGCTAAACGAAATGTAGGAAAATTATTATAAATGTATTAATTTTGATTAACTATTGTGTTTTATTTACATAATTTTATAAAAAGTAATGATTATTAAAAATTATTACTTTTTATTATGCTATAATTATTATGGAGGACTTTATGAAAAAAATTACTGTGGTAGGTGGTGGAGTTTTAGGGTCACAAATAGCATTTCAAATAGCATACTGTGGGTTTGATGTCACTATTTGGGTTAGAAGTCATGAAAGTGTTAATAGAACTAAAACTAAACTTTTGGAATTAAAGAAAAAATATACTGAAAATATAAATATTATGAATACTAAGGAAGGAAAATCATTTAATACATGGTGTAGAGGTATATCTGATTATGATGATTTTAATTTTAAAAAATGTATTAAAAAAGTAGATGATGCTTATAAAAATATTAAGTTTGAAATAGATTTGAATTTAGCAATTAAGGATGCTGATTTAGTTATTGAGTCTTTAACTGAAGATATTAATATTAAAAAGGATATATATACTAGGATGTCTTATTTACTTCCTAAAAAGACTATTGTTGTTACTAATTCATCAACAATGTTACCAAGTAAACTTGCTAAGTATACTGGAAGACCTGAAATGTTTTTAGCACTTCATTTTGCTAATTCTATATGGAAAAATAATACTGCTGAGGTTATGAAACATAGTACAACTG
>CAKOKV010000253.1 GCA_934095805.1 uncultured Bacilli bacterium
ATATTAAAGAGGAAAAATCAGATTATATAGTTGAAATTAATTTTCCTAAATTAAATAATAAGAATTTAATATCTTATTCTAATAATTATATAAATACTAAGAAAAAAGAATTTAAACAAAATATTAGTAATTTAAATAATAGTGATATAGATAAATATCAATTTAGAGCTAATTATAAATTAAAAGATACAAATGAATTAATTGGACTACATTTAACTATTTATGAATATACAGGAGGTTCTCATCAAACTAGATATGATAAATCCTACTATTATTCTAAAAAAGAAAATAAAATAGTTTCATTAGTAGATTTTCTTGAAAATGAAGAAAGCTTAGAAAAGTTATCTAATCTTGCTTATTATTATATAATGAAATATAGTAAAATAAATAATCTTAATATAGATGAAGATATGCCTAAAGAGGGGTTAAAATCGGAAATATTTAATTTTGAAAATTTTGAATTTTTAGATGATGGATTATCTCTTATATTTCCACCATTACAAGTAGCATATTATGCAGCAGGAGAAATAAAAATTACTATACCATATTCTGATTTAAATGGAATAATTAAAAGAGAATATTTAAAATATAGTAATAAACAAGAAGTTAGCAATAATAATCGTAATATTGAAGAATTTAAAAATAAAAAATTAATCGCTTTTACATTTGATGATGGACCGAGTTATATAGGAACTAATAAATTATTAGATAATTTAGATAAATATAATGCAAGAGTAACATTCTTTGTATTAGGAAGTAGAGTAAATGAACATAAAACAACATTAAAAAGAGCACATGAAATGGGAAATCTAATTGGAAGTCACACATATAATCATATAAATTTATTAAATTTAGATAATTATTCTATAACAAATGAAATAAAAAATACTAATGAAGTAATTAAAGAAGTAATAAATGAAGAACCTGTTTTTTTAAGGCCACCATATGGAAATACAAATCAAAATATAAAGAATATATCTAATATGTATACAATTTTATGGAATTTGGACACTGAAGATTGGAAATATAAAAATGCTGAAAAAATTTCTAATTATATTGTAGACAACGCTAAAGATGGATCTATTGTACTACTGCATGATCTTTATGAAACATCAGTTGATGGAGCTTTACTTGCTATGGAAAAATTAGAAAAAGAAGGATATGCATTTGTAACAATTGATGAACTTGCTAAATTAAAAAATATAGAATTAAAAAAAGAAAAAAGTTATTATCAAATTAATAATTAATAATATTTAAAAGGAGACACATGAATAGATGTAATTGGTGTAATTTAAAAAATCCTTTATATATAAAATATCATGATGAAGAGTGGGGAGTTCTTAATATAAATGATAAATATCTTTATGAAATGTTAATTCTTGAATCATTTCAAGCCGGCTTATCATGGGAGTGTATATTAAATAAAAGAGATTTTTTTAGGAAAGCATATGATAATTTTGATATAATAATATGCCAGTGGCTTTGACTAATATTAAAGGATTATTTGGTAT
>CAKOKV010000254.1 GCA_934095805.1 uncultured Bacilli bacterium
AGAGAATATATTTTAGTGACTCTATACTCAATATCAAGTTCTTTATATAAATTACTTTTATAATTAGTAATAAGAGGTATACTAACATTTTTCTTTATAGTATTTAAATATTTTTTACCATTGCTATTAAAACCTAATACTCTTATGTAAGATAATTCATTATTAAAATCATTCTTTTTGAAGTCAGTTAGAATATGACTTAACATTCTATTTATTTTGTTATAAGTATATCTTTTAGTTTTAATTCTAGAAACTAAGTCATCTAAAGAAGAACAATCATTAATATACTTTAATAATCTTGATTCAATTCCTTCATCAACTGTTTTATATATAGATAAGTCTTTACTAATACTAACTTTATATTTTAATAAATCTAAATAATTAGTATTTCTATAGATAATTTTATCATCATAGTTAATATAACTAGATATATCTTTGTTATCATTAATTAATTTTCTAATTAAACTAGCACTAATTATTTCATTATCTATTTCTTTAGCATGATAGTTATTAGTTCTTTTAATACTTATTGGTTCAATATTATATTTATTTTTTATAATTTCTTTTATATAAGAAATACCAAGTAAATCATTTGGACTATCAATTTTTTTAATATTAAAATGTTTTAATGAAAGAGATAAACTAGTAGGATAATTATTACCCTTATCTAAATAAGATTTAACTAAAGTATCAAACTTATTATTATTTACTTGAAGATTTGCAATGTCAGATAATAGTTTTATATCATTAGACTCACTACCAAAAACAATCTTATTTACTCCCATAGCATTTAATATTCCAACTGCACCTTTAGCAAAAATATCGGCACTTTGAGAAGAAAAAACAAAAGGAAGCTCAATAACAATATCTATACCATTATTAAGGCATAATTTAGTTTTATCCCACTTATTAAGAACACTTACTTCACCACGTTCACAAAAACAAGAAGACATAACACATATAAGTAAAGAATCAGGATACATTTCTTTTATTTTTTTAATATGATAAACATGACCCAAGTGAAAAGGGTTATATTCTGCGATTAATCCAATTATATTCATATAAACCACCACATACATTTTAACAAATAATTAAAATAATGTAAAATTAAAAAGAAAGATATCTTTACAAAACATTAAATATTTTATATAATTGTAATAGATAATAAAGAGAGGTTACAGTATGGATAATATGAGTAAAAGTAAAAAAATATTAATGATGATAACACTGTCGCTTTTTATGATTAGTGTTATATCATTCGCAGGTTATGCAGTATATAATGTAGGTTTAGCAACTTTAGGTAATAAAATAACAACTGGACAAGTAAAGATGTCTTATGCTGAAACAAATGAGATAAGTCTTACTAATGTTCTTCCTACTAGTGATAAGAAAGGTAAAGAAAAAACAGATTATTTTGAATTTAAAGTATATAGTATGATGACCACTAATGAAGATAGAAAAATGAATTATAACATAGTCCTAGAACCATTAACTATTAATAA